>JBOFIZ010000268.1:0-20556 GCA_051650425.1 Bacteroidales bacterium | reverse complement strand
GTATTAAGCCCTTTTGTGTAACTCATACCTATAGACATCGTATGTTTAGGTACCATCGGTACATATTTACCTTTATAATCGATAGGTACAACTTCATTATTCACTTTAGCTGAATCTTTGTAATGAGTAAAAGTAGCATTAGTATATCCATAAGTACCATAGACCCACCAGTTGCTTAACAATTCTGCACGTGCTGAAAGCTCAACACCAATACTTCGTGCTTTACCCGCGTTTTTTGCCATACGCCCAAAGCCTGTAGGAGCAAATTGAACAATTTGCTGATCTTTACTGTCAATACAGAATAAAGCTGCATCAACAAAGAGTTTGTTCTTGATCGGTTCGCTTTTGAATCCGATTTCATAACTCCAGTTATATTCCGGTTTATAAGTAATAGCATCCTTGATCGGGATTTCAATTGGCTTACTTCCCGGCATAGAGTTCATAAGTTTATACCGGAGAATATCCGAGAACATCTGCATATTGAATCCTCCGGCCTTGTATCCTCTTGCTACAGAAGCAAAAACGGAGTATTGCTCATTCGGCGCATATTGAACAGCTGCTTTTGGAAGTAACTGTAGATAATCAACCTTTTCTTTGCCCTGTATGTCAGCACTTAATGGCATAACAATCGGCGGTATCGGGCCAGGCATTTTGCCGCTTACGTGCATCGTTGTTGCTGTGTAATGCTTCAATGAAATAGCCTCATATTCCAAACGAAGTCCTAATGTTAATGATAATCCTTTTGTCAATACATCATTAAATACGGACTGATGAAAAATACCAGCCGAATAAGTTGGCATATCATAATTACCTAAAACCGGCATGATTGAATCCAGTACAGTCAGTTTAACAGGCATAGCTCCCGATTGGTAAAGTCTGTCAAAGACAGATTGGAAAAGTTCCTGCATTCCATCCTTTTTGAATGTGACAGGAGCATTTGTTTTACTGGATTGATAAAAACCCGAAGCTCCGGTTACCCATTGATACTTCTTATTATTGTTTGAGCGGAAAACGAATTCCTGTGTAACAGCTTTCTGTTTCTGAGCCTGAATAATGGTATAAATGGATTTAGGTGAATAATCCTGGTCCATATCCATTTGATCGTTCAGATACTGAAAGCTTGTTGTTGATGTAAATCTGAATTTATCGCCAGAATGTATCAACGAATAGCTGGCATTGGCCATGCGTCTCCAGTAACTGCTTTTATCATTAATATTGATTTTATCCAGATTCTGAGTCGAATCATTATAGAATGCATACGGATATCCACCCTGATCAACAAAGTCATACTGACCTGTTAGTTCCATTCGCCATTGAGGAGCTACTAACCATACTAATCGTCCGCGGCCTCCGGCTGAAAAAGAATGATCTATCTTTTTTCCATTATAGTAATTCGTAAAATATCCGTTATTATGATCGGCATATCCACTGATTGAGAAAGCCAGTTTGTCTGAAAACTGATGATGACGAGAGAGCGTTGCTTTTAGCTTACCGTAAGTTCCTCCGCCTAAAGATATACGTGTTGATTCAGACTGAAGCGGAGATCTGGTAAATACATGAACAACTCCCCCTAACGTATTACGTCCGTATAGCGTACCTTGCGGACCTCTTAATACTTCAATTTTATCGACATCGTAAAAGTCAAAATCAAATGCACTTTTGTCAAGATAAGGAACATTATCTACATAAAGAGCAACAGCAGGAATTGCAAAGCGTGAACCTATACCACGAATATAGATCGCCGAAGTAAGTTTCGACCCATAATCCGGAATAAAAAAGTTCGGTACCATGTTACTAACCTCTTTAATACTATTCAGATGGTGAGCATCAATAGTGGCTGCATTAATTAAGGATGAAGAAACCGGAAGTTTGCGTAGCGATTGGGTTTCTTTGGGAGTAGCCGAAATCTCGACTTCATCCAGGTTGATGATCCGGACATTTGTCGAATCTTTTTTCTCAACGCTTTTCAAGGAAGCGGTTAGGGAAATACCCAAAATCAAAAGAAGAACACGTCTTACCATAAAAATCGATTCACTAATTAATTTAAATCTTAGAACTCTTACATATTCTGTATGAAAAAGTTGCGAAAGTTACAAATTGCTTTTGACGCGCTAAAACTTTTTGTTGAAATATGAACTACAAATGATCTGTTTCTTATCTTTGCAACGATGAATATATAAGCATTCTAACGAATTTATCATGGGTATAAAAAAAATCATATTAATTCTATTAACGCTCGTTTCAGTTTACGCTCAATTCTCTTGTGCGAATATCGGACGTCCGAGTGGTGGTCCGAAAGATGAAACTCCTCCCCGTTTCATTCGTAGTAATCCTCCTCTCAATTCCGTAAATACACACAAAAGAAAGCTTGATCTCGAGTTTGATGAGAATATACTTGTCGAAAAAGTGGCAGAAAAAGTAATTATTTCTCCACCACAGAAAGAAATGCCGGAGATCCGCTCTAATGGTCGCAGGCTTCATATTGAATTGAAAGACTCATTAAAGGATAGTACGACTTATGTCATTGATTTCTCGGATGCTATTGTCGATAATAATGAGAAAAATCCGTTGAAGGACTTCTCTTTCGCCTTTTCGACAGGTGCTGTTATTGATACATTCCGCATGTCAGGGACAGTATTGAATGCAGCGGATCTGGAGCCTGTTACAGGTATACTGGTTGGAGTTCAGTCTAATCTGAATGATTCGACTTTTACGACTTTACCGTTTGAGAAAATTACACAGACCGATCAATTCGGTAAATTCAATATCAAGAATATCTCTCAGAAAGATTATCGTTATTATGCCTTGAAGGACATAAACCGTACGTATATGTTCGACATGCCAAATGAAGATATTGCTTTTACAGAGCGAATTGTGCGTCCTGACTCCGAGCCTGCAACTGTAAATGATACAATATTTAATCAGGCTGGAGAGATTGACTCAGTTATGGTTCGGAATACCATTAAGTTTATACCGGATGATTTATTATTACTTTCTTTTAATGAGGATTTTAAGAATCTTTATCTTGAAAAAGAGGAACGCAAAGACCGGAGAAAGATAGAGTTGTTTTTTACTGCTCCAATGGATTCGCTTCCGGAACTGAAACCTCTGAACTTTGACGATCAGGATTGGTCTATTTTGGAAAAATCGCTTCATAATGATACGTTGACTTACTGGATTAAAGATTCAAGTATTTATAAAATGGATACTTTGCGTTTCGAAGCTAAGTATTTGCGTACAGATTCGTTGAAAGAATTATCCATGTTCACGGATACATTACAATTGGTTTTCCGGGACAGAGCAGTTCAAAGCAAGAAGAAGAAAAAAGATAAAGAAGTTGAAGAAGTTAAGGTTGAACTTTTACAGGCAAAACCATTATTCGGAAGAGACTTTGAGATTACGGGTATAGCCAGTTATGAGTTTAATGAGCCTATTGTTAAATTGGACCCGAAAGCTTTTCATGTAACAGAGAAGGTAGATACGATTTGGAAAGATATCCCATTTGAGCTCGAAGGTGATTCGGTTTCAGCCCGTAAACTTACGGTAGCAGCTAAATGGGAACCTGGTAAGGAGTACAAAATCAATATTGATTCAGCTCAGATCGTTAGTTTATATGGTAAGTGGAATGATAAATCCGAACAACCATTTAAAGTGAAACAAGCTGAAGAATACTCCGGACTGTTTTTTACTATTCAGAATCTTCCGGATTCGGCTAAAGCATTTGTTGAGTTATTGAATGATCAGGATAAACCTGTTCGAAAAGAATCTGTAATAGATAACAATGCTGAATTTTTTAATGTAAAACCAGGGACTTATTATGCACGTCTGATTGTTGATTTCAATGGTGATGGAGTCTGGACTACAGGAAACTATGCCCTGAAACGGCAACCTGAGCCGGTTTACTATTATTCGAAATCTATAAATCTACGTCCAAATTGGGATGTGGAGCAGGATTGGAATATTACAGAGTTACCATTGGAGCAACAGAAGCCTTTGGCTATTACTAAAAATAAGCCAAAAGAAAAAGTGCCGGAAAAAGATCCGAATGCGAAAGAAGAAGAGGAAGACGATTTCTATAATCCGGGGAATAATTTTATTATGCCTAACGGTGGTAGCAACTCTTCAAGACCAAATACAATGAATCAAGGCCTAAGACGTTAAACTTAAGATTGTCATTTATTGTTATTTATAAACCAAGATCAACGAGTCATGCAAGAGATTTTATCTTGGATGACTCGTTTTTTTATATAACCTGATAAACAGCCTGTATATGAAGTCCATCAATACCCTTTTGTTATTTGTATTCCTTGTGATGAATACTTTTGCATCAGAAAAACAAACGTCACCCGTTAAAAGTATAAAGCCTGAAAATCTCCAATATGATGTTTTTTTTCAATGGGGTTTTATCTGGAAAAAAGCAGGATCAGCTAATTTATCTTTGATTCCGACTGCTTTTGATGGCGAGCCGGCCTATAAAATGATGTTAACCGGTAAGACGACTCCTTTTTTTGATAAAGTTACGCGGGTTAGAGATACATTAATGACCTTTTCGAACGCTGATCTTGTCCCTATATTTAATGAAAAAACATTATATGAAGGTGATTATCGAGCTAAAGACTTACTTACCTATAAACATCATCCCGAAAAAACGGTAGGACAGGTACGTATTTTCAGATCAGGAACACTTCGTCTGGATACAACAATCTCTGTAAAAGGGAAAGCTTTTGATATGATTTCCATTGTATATTATCTCAGAAGTCTGGATATAGCTAAACTTAAGCCCGGGGATATTATTACAACAAATGTATTTTCAGGCAGACATGCATATAAAATGCAATTTCAATATATGGCTGACAAGACCTATAAAACACCCTCTAATAAGGTCTATGATTGTTATTATTTCAAAATGCTTTTTTATGATAAAAACGGGAAGTTAAATAAGAACGATGAGATGGAAATCTGGTTGTCCAAAGATGAACAGAAAACACCTATTCATATGGCCGGTAAACTGAAAATAGGATATTTACGCTCAATAATAAAAGATTAGCAAAACTTTATTTATGTTAATTTGACGGTTTTTGCCAAAAGCTTTACATATATTTGCAACTCAAATAACTAAACTATTGTAAGATGAAAAAGTTTGCTTTTATTCTTGTACTTTTTGTTACAACGATTTTCAGTAAAGTGGAAGCACAAACGTATGAATGGGGAGTTGGTGCTAATTTAGGTCCGTCTATGGGTATTACAGTAAAGAAATTCATTAGTCCTCGTAGCGCTATTGAAGGTTTGTTTACTTACAACTTAGGTTGTGATGCTCCTAATTTCTCTTTGTTGTATGAATACCACATTCCATTGGCTAACCGTTTTAATATGCTTATGGGTGGTGGTATGAACATCGGGGCACAACACGTAGGACGTCATCATGATGCGGACTTCATGTTCGGTATCTCTCCAATTATTGGTCTTGAATATTCAATCCCGACAGCACCTGTGACTTTAGGGTTTGACTATAAACCGGCGATCAACTTCGTAGGTCATATGATGTGGGATGATTTCGCTTTTAAAGTAAGATATGCTTTCTAAATAAAGCACTAAAAAAATAGAGGGGATAAGTTGTTTTTTATAACAGTTTATCCCCTTTTTATTTACGATATATAAGAGGTTCGAATAAGATTTCTTACATTTGCATGAATTTGAAACCGTATTTTTCGAAATATAAAACGTTATGGAATATAATTTTAGAGATATTGAGCAGCGATGGCAGCAATATTGGAGAGATAATAAAACTTATAAAGTAAAAGAAGACTCTTCAAAGCCAAAATTCTATGTATTAGATATGTTCCCTTATCCTTCGGGAGCAGGACTTCACGTGGGACATCCACTCGGTTATATTGCATCAGATATTTATTCTCGTTACAAACGTTTACAAGGATATAATGTGCTTCATCCGATGGGTTATGATGCATACGGATTACCTGCTGAACAATATGCTATTCAAACAGGACAACATCCTGCCGTAACGACTCAAAAAAATATAACCCGTTACAGAGAGCAATTGGATAAAATCGGTTTCTCGTATGACTGGGATCGTGAAATCAGAACATGTGAACCAAATTATTACAAATGGACTCAGTGGGCATTTATTCAAATGTTCAACAGCTATTATAATAATGATTCTCAAAAAGCTGAATCAATTGATTCGCTTATTGCCCGTTTCGAAGAAAAAGGAACAGACGGTTTGCATGCAGCTTGCTCGGAAGAGCTTTCTTTTACTGCTGAGCAATGGAAAGCAATGAGCGAAAAAGAGCAGCAACAGACATTGATGAATTATCGTATCGCTTATTTAGGTGATACAATGGTAAACTGGTGTCCGGCTTTAGGAACAGTTTTGGCTAACGATGAAGTGAGCGAAGGGGTTTCGGTTCGTGGAGGTCATCCGGTAGAACAAAGATTAATGCGTCAATGGTGTTTACGTGTATCTGCTTATGCTGATCGTTTATTGAAATCTTTGGATACGTTGAACTGGACAGATTCTTTGAAAGAAACTCAGAAGAACTGGATCGGTCGCTCGGAAGGTGCTGAAATGCAATTCAAAATTCAGAATTCGGATATTGAGTTCACAATCTTCACAACGCGTGCAGATACAGTATTCGGTGTAACTTTCATGGTTCTGGCTCCTGAAAGTGAATATGTAAATCAGGTTACCACTGCTGAACAAAAAGAAGCTGTAGAAAACTATATACAAAGTATTAAGCATAAAACAGAACGCGAACGCCAGATGGATAAAACCATCTCGGGTGTGTTTACCGGTGCTTATGCAATTAATCCTTTGACTAATCAGCCGGTTCCTGTATGGATTTCGGATTATGTGCTTGCAGGATACGGAACAGGTGCAATTATGGCTGTTCCGGCACATGACAGCCGTGACTATGCTTTTGCGAAACACTTTGAACTACCTATCATTCCTTTGATTGAAGGATGTGATGTTTCAGAAGAGAGTTTTGATGCGAAAGAAGGTAAAATGATCAATTCTTGCGGAAATGGTCTTGATCTGAATGGTCTTGATGTAAAAGAGGCTATCGCTAAAACGAAAGTCTTTATTGCAGAAAAAGGTTTAGGTCGTGTTAAAACAAACTTCCGCCTTCGCGATGCAATCTTTAGCCGCCAACGCTATTGGGGTGAGCCATTCCCGGTATATTACAAGGATGGTATGCCTTATATGCTGAAAGAAGATCAATTGCCATTAGAGCTTCCGGAAATTGATTCTTTCTTACCAACTCAGTCTGGTGAGCCGCCGTTAGGACACGCTAAGAATTGGGTGAATGATGAAGGATTCCCGCTAGAGCTTTGCACAATGCCAGGATTTGCAGGATCTTCTGCTTATTTCTTGCGTTATATGGATCCGCATAATGACGAGGCTTTGGTTTCTAAAACAGCAAACGAATACTGGAGAAATGTAGACCTTTATATCGGAGGTACAGAACATGCTACAGGTCACTTAATCTATAGCCGTTTCTGGAATAAATTCTTATTCGATCTTGGAGTGATCTGTGAGGACGAGCCATTCAAAAAACTGGTTAACCAGGGTATGATTCAGGGACGTTCGAACTTTGTATATCGTATTAAGGATACAAATACATTTGTTTCGTTGAACTTGAAAGACCAGTATGATGTAACACCTATTCACGTTGATGTAAACATCGTTTCAAATGATGTATTGGATGTTGACGCTTTCCGTAACTGGAATCCGGAATACAAAAATGCAGAATTTATTTTGGAAGATGGCCGATATGTTTGCGGATGGGCTGTTGAAAAGATGTCGAAATCAATGTTCAACGTAGTTAATCCGGATGATATTGTTGAGAAATACGGAGCTGATACATTACGTTTATATGAAATGTTCTTAGGACCTCTTGAGCAATCAAAACCTTGGGATACAAACGGTATTGACGGTGTACACCGTTTCTTGAAAAAATTATGGAATCTGTTCTTCGGACGTTCGGAAGATGCTATCGCAGATGCTGAACCAACAAAAGAAGAATTGAAATCAATCCATAAACTGATCAAGAAAATTTCAGGTGATATCGAAAACTTCTCGTTCAATACATCAGTAAGTGCATTTATGATCTGTGTGAATGAACTGACTTCATTGAAAAGCAAAAACAAACAGGTATTGACAGACCTTGTAATTTGTCTTGCTCCTTTTGCACCTCATATTGCTGAGGAATTATGGCATCAACTTGGTTATAAAACATCAGTCGTAGATGCTTCTTTCCCTGCTTTTAATGAAGAATATCTGAAAGAAGATGTTGTAAATTATGCTATCTCTTTCAATGGTAAAGTTCGTTTCAATATCGAATTTGCGGCAGAAACACCAAAAGATGAAATTGAGAAAACAGCTTTGTCTCATGAGCTTGCAGCTAAATGGTTAGAAGGAAAAACACCTAAGAAGGTAATTGTTGTTCCTAATAAACTTGTGAATATTGTACTATAAGTACTCTTTATAAAACTTAAAAGGTCTCCTGTTTTCGGGAGGCCTTTTTTTATGTTTGCAATAATTAAGACAGATATCCGATATTAACGTTGATAAATTGAACAAAGATTAACGAGATAGGTTTTATTATAAAACCTTCAAGTATGGATACGAAAACTATTGAAAAAGGAATACCATTATCCTTAGGAACAATGCTGATAACTTTAGGTATTGTTTATGGTGATATCGGAACGTCACCACTTTACGTTCTTCAATCGATGTTTACATATAACGGCTTTTTGAATGATCCTTATCTGATTAAAGGTGGTATTTCAGCTGTTTTCTGGACACTTACGCTTCAAACAACTATCAAATATGTTATGATCACGCTTCGGGCCGATAATAACGGTGAAGGCGGGATCTTTTCGCTTTATGCATTATTGAAAGGCATGAAGTATAAATGGCTTTATTTAGTAGCTATTATTGGAGGAAGCTCGCTCGTCGCAGATGGAGTGATCACTTGTTCTATTACGGTTACATCTGCTATTGAGGGTTTACAGATTGTTGACCCGGATGTACCGGTAATCGGAATTGTCGTAATAATCATTTCATCAATTTATGCTGTACAAAGGCAAGGGACGCAGCGCATCGGTAAATATTTTGGTCCGGTGATGTTCTTCTGGTTCCTGACTTTAGGTTCTTTGGGTATTTATCAGGTATTAAAATATCCGTTAATTCTGGAGGCATTGAATCCCTATTATGCTTATAGAATGCTTTTTGACTATCCGGGTACTTTTATGCTACTTGGAGCTATCTTCTTATGTACAACAGGAGCCGAAGCGCTTTATGCTGATCTGGGACATTGCGGAATTAAGAATATACGTATGACCTGGGTATATGTAAAAACAATGCTTATGCTGAACTATCTGGGGCAGGGAGCATGGTTAATTACGCAGATGCATCATACCAACATAAATGACAACCCTTTTTATATGATGATGCCTCATTGGTTTGTTATCCCCGGAGTATTAATTGCTACAATGGCTGCTATTATTGCCAGTCAGGCTCTTATTTCAGGAACATTCACGTTGGTGAGTGAAGCTATTTCATTGAACTTCTTTCCTCATTTAAAGATAAAATACCCGACGATCATAAAAGGGCAGATGTATATTTCACGCATTAATATGTTCTTATGGTTAGGAAGTATGTTTGTTGTGGCCTATTTCCGTGAATCGAGTCGAATGCAGGCTGCTTATGGACTTGCTATTTCTATCACGATGCTTATGACAACTATTCTGATGACTTTTTATCTAATCAGAAAAGGGACAGCACGCTGGAAAATCTGTTTATTCACGACTACTTTCTCTATTATTGAAACAGCATTTTTGATTTCGAATATGCAGAAATTCTATCATGGGGGATGGTTTACGCTCGCTTTAGCAGCCTTTTTTTCAATATCCATGTTTGCCTGGACTAAAGGTAGTGAGATTCGTAAACGCTTCCTCAAATATGTACCATTGAATCAGTATCTGCCGGTTATTGAAGCTGTATCAGCAGATACGCAAATCCCTAAAACTTCGACTCATTTACTTTATATGCTAAATACAAATGAGAAGAATCTGGTCGATGACGATATAATATTCTCTTTACTGAATCACTCCCCTAAAAGAGCGGATGTGTATTGGTTTATTAATTTGACAATTGATGAAGCGCCATACACATGTCAGTATACAATTGAAACGATCGAAGCACAAAAGATATTCCGGGTTAATATTGTTCTGGGATTCAGAATGGAGCCTAAAATAAATATGTATTTCCTTCAGATCCTCAATCAACAGGCAGCTTTGGACAATGTGGATAAAGTGAGTCAGTACCCATCATTACGTTCACGTAATTATTTAGCCGACTATCGTTTTGTTGTTATTAACCGGATTAAAAATCTTGAATTGCCATTAAGTCAATATCAGGATTTCATTTTATCTTACTATTATTTCATGGAGCGTATCGGAACAGATGCGATTGAGAATTATGGTCTTAACGCATCTAATACAATTGTTGAGTCCGTTCCGTTAGGGCTAAAAATAAATATGGAAACTACAATTGAATGGGTGAATAAACCCGAAAACACACAGGTCTGACGATCTATCATTATTGATACAGTTAAAACATTCGAAATAAAGTATCTGCGTTTATTTATATTGTATTTTTGTGTCATTATGAGTAATATTTGCTACTCTGTTAATTAGAAGTTCTTCTTTATGATACAATACAATTCAACTATAATTGAGTTTATAAAAAAGCATATACAAGAAAATCCGAATGCACTCCTTTTAGCAGCAAAGAAATATCCCGAAATAGATATTCCATTTGTTGTCGATCAGTTGATGTGTCGGAAACAAATAAAAGATAAATTGCCTGCCTGGCATGCAAATTTGGATTTGTACTTTCCTGCAAGAATTACAACAGAACAATGTTCCTCGGAGCAGACAGCGAGCTATAAGCAGCGTCTTGCATCGGGGAACATTGCTTGTGATATGACCGGAGGACTGGGAGTTGACTCTTATTATATCTCGCGTAACTTCAATAAGTTTTTTTATCTCGAAAGATATGAGGCTTATTGTGAGGCTGCACGGCATAATTTCTCTGTATTAGAAGCAACGAATATTGATGTCCTGAATGGTGATTCTATGCAGCTACTAGGTGAATTGCCGGCATTAGATCTAATCTATATCGATCCGGCTCGCCGGTCAGATTGCAACAAGCGTTTGTATGATCTTACTGAGTGTGAACCAAATGTAGTAGATCTTACCCCCCATTTACTTTCTAAAGCCACAAAATTATTGGTTAAAGTCTCTCCGATGGCAGATATTCAGCGTTGTATCGAACTGATCCCGCAGACTAAACGCGTGCATGTTCTTTCTGTACGTAACGAGTGTAAAGAGCTTCTGCTAGAGATTGATTCAGAAACACAAAAAACAGATTTTGAGATTGTATGTGTGAACTATGCTACTTCCGGGGAACAATCTTTTTCCTTTAATTTTAATGAAGAAAAAGAGACTTCACTCAGTACAATAAATACTGTTCATACCTATTTATACGAGCCTAATGCTTCCATTTTGAAAGCAGGAGCATTCAAATCTGTAGCCAAACAATTTGGAATAAAGAAGCTTCATCAGCATAGTCATCTTTATACATCCACCGAATTGATACCCGATTTTCCAGGACGAACTTTTGAGGTCATCGGCTTAGATGGCTTCTCTAAAAAGTGGCTTCAGACTACAGCAAAAAAAATTGTTCAAGCTAATCTGACAACACGTAATTTCCCAATGACTGTTGCCGAAATACGTAAGCGGAGTAAATTGCAGGAAGGTGGTTCTTTATACTTATTTGCAACAACACTTTCAGATGACCAGAAAGTGATCATTTCCTGTGAAAAGCTTTCATAGAAAACGCGGGAACTCTTCAGAGTTTTCTTAATTTTGTACCCCTAACAATCGAGAATTATGCAAAACTATTTTAATTATAATAGACGTATATCTTCTCCGGTGCATATCGGAAGCCTGATTATGGGTGGAGATGCTCCTATCCGTATCCAATCGATGACAAATACATCAACAATGGATACCGAGAAGAGTGTTGAACAAGCTATTCGCATCATTGATGCGGGTGGAGAATTAGTCAGATTAACTGCACAAGGAGTAAGAGAAGCTCAGAACCTGCTGCATATTCGTGCAGGTCTGCGCGACCGGGGATATATTTCAACCCCTTTGGTGGCAGATATTCATTTTAACCCGAAGGCAGCAGATGCTGCTGCAAAAGTGGTAGAGAAAGTACGCATTAATCCAGGTAATTATGTAGATAGTGCCAAGCGATTTTCACATATCGAATATTCAGAAGAGGAATATCAGCAAGAGCTGGCACGTATTCGTGAGAAATTCTTACCGTTTCTGGAAATATGCAGAAAACATAAAACAGCGATCCGTATCGGAGTAAATCATGGATCACTCTCAGATCGAATTATGAGTCGGTATGGTGATACCCCGCGTGGTATGGTTGAATCCTGTATGGAGTTTTTACGCATTTGTGTGGAAGAGAAATTTCACGATGTTGTTATCTCTATGAAAGCATCAAATACTTTGGTAATGGTCCAAAGTGTACGCTTACTTGTCTCTCAGATGGATGCTGAAGGTATCTCTTTCCCGCTTCATCTCGGAGTAACGGAAGCAGGTGATGGTGAGGATGGTCGTATTAAATCGGCTGTAGGTATCGGAGCTTTGCTTGCTGACGGGCTGGGAGATACGATTCGTGTTTCATTAAGTGAAGATCCGGAATTGGAAATACCTGTTGCCCGTAAGCTTGTCGATTATTATCAGACCCGTGAGAATCATCCTTTTATTGAGGCTGAATATCTGTCCGGATATAATTGGGCTATGCCGGAAGTAAGAAAAACGAAACAAATACATCAGATTGGCGGATCAGCTCAACCTGTCGTTTTATCCGATCGTTCTCATCTGGTTGGCGATTTGCGTGCTGACTATGTATTTGACAGCTCTAAGAATATTGTTTGTGGGCAGAATGGAGAGGAATATCCCATTTTATCTGCAGAAGCATATTTACTTCAGGGCTTGCCAAATGAAATCTTGAATTTCGTGCAATTGGATTATAAATCTCTTACTGCTGATCTTTTGCAAAAGCTCAATCAAGAAACGAAACCTTTGGTATTGATCCTGTTCAGTGAGCATCTGAACCCTGTTGGCGAAATACGGGCTATACTTCATAAACTGATGATTGCAAAGTGTGATTTACCCGTTGTTCTGAAATTAAGTTATAAAGACACAGATCCGGAAGAATTTCAATTAAAATCAAGTGCGGATGCAGGAGCCTTTTTATTAAGCGGACTGGGAAATGGGATTTGGCTTGATGCACCAACCCTCTCAACTGAAACCTTGATTTCTACTTCTTTTGCTATTTTACAGGCAGCACGGTTGCGCGTGTCAAAAACAGAATATATTTCATGTCCGAGCTGTGGTCGAACTTTGTTTGATCTGCAAAAAACAATTGCTCGAATCAAAGAAAAAACAACACATCTGAAAGGTCTTAAGATCGGGATAATGGGTTGTATCGTTAATGGACCCGGTGAGATGGCAGATGCCGATTACGGATACGTTGGAGCCGGACGTGGAACGGTAAGCCTATACAAAAGGAAAGAGTGTATAGAAAAGAATATTCCTGAGGAAGAAGCGGTTGAAAAGCTGATTGAGTTGATTAAGGAAAATGGTGATTGGAAAGAAAAATAAAACATAAATGACAGACAAAAAAACAGAAGCTCTGGGTAATGCTTCAATAGCAAGGCTTTTACTGACCTATTCGCTCCCTGCTATTGTTGCAACGTTGATAAACGCTCTCTATAACATTGTGGACAGGATTTTTATCGGTCACGGTGTTGGCTCGATAGCCATTTCCGGATTGGCATTAACATTGCCTATTGCAGCATTGCAGACTGCTTGCGGTATGTTGATTGGTGCAGGAGCCGGGGCACGTATATCGATCGTGCTGGGACAGAAAGATAAGAACTGGGCTGAAAAAATTCTGGCAAACGCCTTGATACTTTCAATCATTGTTTCGCTTGTTTTTATTCTTGTTACGATGGTATATATGGATGAGCTATTAATGCTTTTCGGAGGAAGCGAACAGACGATTCCGTATGCAAAGTCTTATTTACAAATAGTTATCCCGGGTAGTGTTTTTGCTACGCTGACATTTAGTTTTTGCAACATGATTCGTGCTTCCGGATATCCGACTAAATCAATGATGATTATTGTTGTCGGAGCATTACTGAATACGATTCTGGATCCGATCTTTATATTTGGTCTCGGCCTAGGAATACAAGGCGGGGCTACTGCGACAGTAATTTCAATGTTCGTTACTGCTATTCTGGCTTTATGGCACTTTATAAAAGATGGCAAAACGATCAACTTCCACCGGAGGAATTTCCAGTTGAAGACCTATATTATACGCAATATTTTAGCGATCGGGATCTCGCCTTTTCTGATTAATCTTACAGCCGCTGTCGTCACAGCTATTATCAGCTCCTCACTTATGCGTTATGGAGGAGATCTGGCTATCGGAGCTTACGGTATTATAAACAGTTTTGCTGTTCTTATCGTGATGATCATTATCGGATTATGTCAGGGTATGCAACCCATTGTAGGGTTCAATTATGGCGCAGGTAAAAGAGAAAGGATGCGCGAAGCGCTGGTTTTAGGTATTAAAGTTGCGACCGTTGTTTCAATACTCTGTTTTATTGTTGCCGAGTTTTTCCCGAAATATGTAGCAATGGCTTTTACCGATGATCCGGAGTTGACAGAATTATCTGTTCATGCATTAAGAGTCGTGCTGGCAGCTTCTCCGTTTATCGGATTTCAGATTGTCATCACAAACTTCTTTCAATCTATCGGTAAAGTCAAACTCTCGATATTGTTAAGTTTATCACGGCAGGTTTTATTCCTGATACCTATGCTTTTTATCCTTCCTCCTCTTTTCGAATTATCTGGAGTATGGATGGCGATGCCGGTTGCTGATTCTATATCTGTTATATTTGCTGCAATTGTATTGTATCGGAACAGACATATTTTTCGTACCAGTATGGGTACACTCGAAGGTCTTAATTGATTAATCGAACACTAAATATTTCTCCAGACGTTGTAAATCGTCCGGGGTAAATTCTTCTAAAAGGGAGAGCTCTCGGATTGACGAAAGCTTTCCCTTTTTCTTTCGTATTTCGAGAATAGCCTTACATTGATAGAAGTTCAGATAGGGATGTTTTCGCATTCTTTCTATGCCAAAACGATTTACGGCAATAAGCTTTATATCTTTGTTATCAATCTTTAACCAGGGCTGTAATTGCTCAAATACAGAATCAGTCATATACTTCAACTCTTTTATTTGTGTTACATCAACGAACCCACCCAACTGTTGACGATATTGAATGATTTGCTGTGATATACCTTCTCCAATACCGGGAATTTTCTTTAATATAGCAGTATCTGCCGTATTCAGATCGACACGGGTTATTTCTGCAAATTTTCTCTGAGGAAATGAGTCGCGTTTGAATTCAATTTTCGTTTTAGGTAAATAAGCAGAGTCAATATTAATATAGGGTTTAATCCGGTCAAAAGTCATCGAATCCATCCCATAGATACGTGCAAGAACAGAAGCCGACGTAAAGCGGCCACCTTTTGCTCTGTAATTGATAATATTCCGTGAAACAAAAGGAGATAATCCCAATTGTCGAAGAGTCACAGAGTCAGCTGTATTGGGATCGAAAGGCTTATAAACCAGAAGAATTGTATCATTGCCTTTATTATCTTTCATATAATTCGGTTTTGCATATTTCTTCTCCCAGGTCATAACCTCCTTTTGCAACCGTTTGTAGGCAGTTGTATCTACTTGAAAAGCGATTTCCTTGCTTAAGGATGGAAAGATTGTATCTAATTTCAGAAGGAAAATAGAGATAATAATCAAAAAGATAAAAACGATATATCCTAACCGATCACGGCTAGTCAGGCGTGGAAGTTTTTTCATGTCAGAAATAAATTAGATACAGGTTAATGAATCAACGAAAGCAAATAAACAAAAAAAAGGAGTTTCCGCCAATGATGGAAACTCCTTTTTTATATATAGGATCTTATTATATAATACCAACTTGAGAAAGAAGGATCAGAAGCAGACCGATAGGAGCGATATACTTCAGAACATAATAGTAAACGGCAAAAAATCCTTTCTTCATTTTAGAACCTTGCTGCATCTCTTCGAATATGATATGCTTATTTACAAACCAGCCTACGAAAACTGCAATAGCACCACCACCGATCGGTAATAAGACATTTGAAGCCGTGAAATCAATTAGCGAGAAAATATTCTTATCAAACAATGTCAGATGAGATATAGCCCCAAAAGACAAAGAACACAGGATACCTAAGGTTGCACAAATAACAAATAAATAAGCCAATGCCTTTTTACGTGAAATTTTATGTTCTTCCGTCAGATAAGTAACCACAATTTCACTCATTGAGATCGTAGATGTCAGTGCCGCAATTCCTAATAGAAGGAAGAATGCGATAGCCCAGAACTGCCCGCCTATCATTTGATTAAATACATTCGGTAAAGCGATAAAGACAAGATCAGGGCCTTGCGCAGGACTGATTCCATATGTAAATACAATCGGGAAAATAATTACTCCTGCAATAATGGCAACCATTGTATCCAATGCCGCCACGATCATACCGGTTTGAGGTAGATTCGTGTCCTTCTTAAAATAAGAAGCATAAGTAATCAAAGCTCCTAACCCTACACTTAAAGAGAAGAATGCTTGTCCCATTGCATCCAATATCACTTTCGCATTGATCTTACTGAAATCGGGCTTAAACATAAATGATAAACCTTCTTTCGCTCCGTCAAGCGATAATGAGTGTGCAGCTAAAATAATTAGCAAAAGGAAGAGAACAGGCATCAGAATATTCGATACCCTCTCGATTCCGTTTTTGATTCCTCCTAAAGTAACTCCCACTGTTAATCCTAAGAACACGAGCAACCAGATGATTGGTCTGACCGGATCTTGTGAGAACCCCTGGAAAAGCGACGTTAATTCTGCTGCGTTTTTCCCCTCTAAACCTCCGGATAGTGCTTGCCAGAAATACTCGGCAGTCCAACCGGCTACAACAGAATAAAAACTTAATATTAGTATCGGACAAATTAAGCATAGAACACCGAAGAATTGCCAGCCTTTTTGATTAGACAATGAACGGAATGCTCCTTTTGGATTTTGTCCGGTTTTCCGACCCATAAAAAATTCTGATAACAGGATAGGTAAACCCAGAAATACGACACATCCCAAATAAATCAGAATGAATGCGCCTCCACCATTTACACCTGCTGTATAGGGGAATTTCCAGATATTCCCCAAACCGACTGCAGCTCCCACTGTCGCTGCAATAACACCAATTTTAGTAGTAAAACTTCCTCTTTCTATATTGCTCATAATTTAGTGTGCAAAATTTAAAACAAAAGTAGAAGGATATTTCGGGTTTAAAAAGTTAAATAACACCCAGTTGAGTTAATAATACAACGATAATACCTGCAGGTGCTATATATCTTAACGCAAACATATATGCATTAAACATAATTGCGCCGAATTTTCCTCCTGTCGATAACTCTTCATGTACAACTTTCTTAGGCATTTTCCAGCCAACGAAAATAGCAATAAAGAAACCGGCGATTGGTAGTAAAAGGTTTGAAGCAATATATTCGATCAACGAAAATGCATTCTTACCCATAAAGGTATAGGATGAGAAAACACCTAGTGACAGGGAACTGATAACACCAATTACACCACATACTGCCATTAAAGCCAATACCGCTTTTTTACGTGATATTTTGTACTCTTCAACCAAGAAGGTTACAATTACTTCGCTCAGTGAAATGGTTGATGTCAAAGCTGCAACTGCTAACAATAAAAAGAACATCGTTGACCAAAACTGACCGGCTGCCATTTGATTGAATACACTTGGCAAAGTAATAAATACCAACTCCGGACCTTGTCCCGGATTAATGCCGAATGTAAATACTGCAGGGAAAATAATAATACCTGCCAACAAAGCGACACCTGTATCTAATAAAGAGATAATAACACCAGTCTGAGGCATATTTGTCTCTTTCTTAAAGTATGACGCATAAGTAATTGAAATACCTAAACCAATACTTAATGAAAAGAAAGCTTGTCCAAGAGCTTCAAGTACAACACCTGCTGTTACTTTAGAGAAGTCTGGATAGAACAGAAACTTCAAACCATCTGCAGCCCCATCTAAAGTTAATGATTTAATACCCAGAATGATTAATAAGGCAAACAAGATTGGCATTAAGATATTCGAAACGCGTTCGATTCCCTTTTGTACTCCACCAAGGGATACGGCAATTGTCATTCCCAGGAATACAAATAGCCACATGATAGGACGAAGCGGATCTTGCGAAAACTGAGTGAATATAGCTCCTAATTCTTCAGCATTTTTCCCAACCAGATCTCCACTGATAGATTGTAAGAAATATTCAGCTGTCCATCCTGCAACAACCGAGTAAAATCCTAACACCATCGTCGGGCTGATCAGACATAAAACACCGACCCATTGCCATTTTTTATTTGAACTTAATTTTCGGAATGCTCCTTTAGGGTTTTGGCCTGTATTACGACCTAAGAATAACTCAGATAAAAGAAGTGGCAGACCAACAAGCAAAACGCAGAGCAAATAGACGACTAAGAAAGCACCACCCCCGTTGACACCTGCAGTGTACGGGAATCGCCAAATATTTCCTAATCCGACTGCTGCTCCTACCGTTGCTGCAATCACTCCTAATTTTGTAGTAAAACTTGCTCTTTCTGTTGTACTCATAAATTTTATATGTGTTGATAAAATTATTATTCAGGTTTAGTTATTGCAAATATAAAGAATCGCCCCCTATTTTCCTATCAATTTAAAAGCTGAATATGGCTAAAATATGAATAATTAATAGTTTTTCGCAAGTATAGGACTGATCTATAAGTGTATAAATATTTTCAATTTGACACGTGTATTTATTTTCATTTAGTTTGCACTGTCAAATCAAAGGAAGTGACACGGAATAAGATTAAAGAACCCATATAATACGTTATAGTTATGAATACAAAATCAATTAGAGGAACAAAAACTGAACAGAATTTATTAAAGTCATTTGCAGGCGAATCACAGGCAAGAACTCGTTATACTTATTTTGCATCGGTTGCAAAAAAAGAAGGTTATGAGCAAATTGCAGCTATTTTCATGGAAACTGCAGAGCAGGAAAAAGAACACGCAAAACGTTTCTTTAAATTCTTAGAAGGAGGTATGGTTGAAATTACAGCATCATATCCTGCCGGAATGATCGGCACTACGGCTGAAAATCTGGAAGAGGCAGCTAACGGTGAAAATGAAGAATGGAGCGATTTATATCCTGAATTTGCCAGAATTGCTGAAGAAGAAGGGTTCCCGCAAATAGCAGTTGCTTTCAAAATGATTGCAAAAGTAGAAGCTGAACACGAAGCTCGCTACCGTACACTTTTAGAAAGAGTAAAAGCAGAAAAAGTATTCGAGCGTGAAGAAACTATCGAATGGCAGTGCCGTAACTGCGGTTATGTACATACAGGTAAAAAAGCGCCTGAAAAATGTCCGGCATGTGTTCATCCGCAAGCTTTCTTTGAACCGAAGAAAAATAACTATTAATAAATAAGAAACCCTCTGCTCAGTCAATGAGCAGAGGGTTCTTTTTTTATATTTTCAACGGATCCTTATCCCCGAATATTTCTTCGCGGGTAATGAAAATCGGATTTACTCTTTTAAATGCAGACGCTTTATGTCTGGCGATGACTTTTGGATTAATAGAATTGCTTCCATCTTTCATATAAGCCCAAAGAGCTGCATCCACTTCATCGTAATGCTTAGCCCCTAATTGTTCTACGTCGCTTGAAGTAATACCTAATCCATCAGTCGGAACACAGTCAATACAAGCCTGCAAAGCAGCTTTCTGTTTCTCGTCGGTTAATGTGGAGCAAATGTACTTGGAAACATGATATACTTCTGTTTTCCAAAGCCCGAATAAAGGATCAAAATCTCCTACATCTCCATGTAATGTCCAGAAACCTAACTGCCACTCTGTCTGATTATCAGTACTGATAACCATTCCGCGATGTTTTTGTGCAAGATTGTATAAGTAGATCATTCTCAATCTGGCTTTAATATTACCTACGCGTAAGCGGTAATCCTTGCTTGTCGTATCTTCTTCGTACGGTAACTCTTCGATCGTATCCAGAGTCGTATGATAGAGCTGCGTTAAATCAATTTCTTTGAAATCGTGACAAAAAGCAGTTCCTATATCGTTTGAGCGCTGGCGCTCTTCGGGAGTGTTTGTTTCGATTGTGATACTGCGTCCGATTAGTTTAATACCCAATTCGTCACAGATCGGGCGAAGTAAAACGGTTGTCAATGCCGAATCAATACCGCCTGATTCACCAATAA
>JBOFIZ010000267.1:0-2326 GCA_051650425.1 Bacteroidales bacterium | reverse complement strand
GAAAATTAGCTATCGAAAAAGAAGCTGCTGTTTAAAAATTTGTTGAATACAAATTTTAACAAGCAAGAAATAGAATAATGCCCTAAAAAGTAATACTTTTAGGGCGTTTTTTTTAGATAAGCTTAAAAAGAAAGAGTTAGCTCTTTCAACCTATACGATTGTTATGAAAAAATTTAATGCTGTAATTACGGGGGTAGGTTCTTGGGTTCCTGATTATATTTTAGATAATCAGGAGATAGCTACCATGGTAGACACTTCTGATGAGTGGATTATGACACGAATCGGAGTAAAAGAACGCAGAATCTTAAAAGGAGAAGGAGCAGGGACTTCAACACTTGCTGCTAATGCTATCAAGAATCTTTTAGAAAAAACAGGTGTAAAACCTGAAGAAATAGATTTGGTTATTTGTGCGACTTCTACGCCAGACCATCGTTTCCCTTCAACTGCATCTATTGCTGCTGAAAAATGTGGAATTAAAAATGCATTTTCATTTGACTTATCTGCAGCATGTTGTGGATTCTTATATGGAATGGATGTTGTTGCAGGTTTTGTGCGTTCAGGAATGTACAAAAAGGTGATTCTGATTGGTGCAGAAAAGATGTCATCAATGACTGATTATACAGATCGTTCTACATGCCCTATTTTTGGAGATGCCGGAGCAGCTGTTTTATTTGAACCTACTGAAGAGGAAGTTGGTTATATGGATGCGACATTGCATACCGATGGTATTGGTTACCCGCATTTAATGATGAAAGCCGGTGGATCAGTATTGCCAGCTTCGCATGAAACTGTAGATAAAGGGTTACACTTTATTTATCAGGAGGGTCAGGTAGTATTTAAATATGCTGTTTCAAAGATGTCAGATGCTTCAGTCGAAATAATGAAAAGAAATAATTTGACTAAAGAAGATATAAGTTGGTTTGTACCACATCAAGCAAATATGCGTATCATAGATGCTGCGGCAAAACGGATGGGACTATCTAAAGATAAGGTGATGGTTAATATTGAGCATTTTGGAAATACAAGTGCTGCAACGTTGCCACTTTGTCTTGCAGAATGGGAGCCACGTTTGAAAAAAGGTGATAATATTATTTTTGCTGCATTTGGTGCCGGATTCACATGGGGTGCTTCCTATATGAAATGGGGTTACGATGGTAGTGAAACAAAATAATTGAAAATAAAATAACTTCGAATCAGGACACAAAGGGCAGTAGTGATTACTTCTGTTGTTTGTGTCTTGATTTTTTTAAATAGAAACTTATGCATAAAGCTGGTTTTGTGAATATTGTTGGAAATCCAAATGTTGGGAAATCCACATTGATGAATTCGTTAGTAGGTGAGCGTATATCTATTATTACATCTAAAGCTCAGACTACACGTCATCGTATTATGGGTATTGTGAATACCGAAGATATGCAGATCGTATACTCAGACACTCCGGGAGTTTTAAAACCAAACTATAAGCTTCAGGAGTCTATGTTGAATTTCTCCCAATCGGCTTTGGTTGATGCAGACGTATTATTATATGTCACTGATGTGGTTGAGAAATTTGATAAACATGAAGATTTCTTGAAGAAAGTGCAGAAATTAGATATCCCGATTTTGCTTATCATCAATAAAATTGATTTAACTGACCAAAAAGGGTTAGAAGCATTGGTCGCACAGTGGAAGGAGGTATTGCCGCAAGCAGAGATAATACCATTATCAGCAAAAGAAAACTTTAATGTTGAATATTTATTACGCCGAATTAAAGAATTAATGCCGGATTCACCTCCGTTCTTTGAGAAAGATGCTTTGACTGATAAGCCGGCACGTTTTTTTGTAACAGAAATTGTGCGTGAGAAAATTTTACAAACATATGATAAGGAAATTCCGTATGCTGTAGAAGTGCTAGTTGAGCAGTTTAAGGAAATGGATGATCGTATCGATATTATGGTTGTTATATATGTAGAACGTGATTCACAGAAAGGTATCATGATAGGGAAACAAGGTAAGGCTTTGAAAAAAGTAGGAACTGAAGCCAGAAAAGATATTGAAGCATTCTTTCAAAAGAAAGTATTTTTACAGCTTTATGTAAAAGTTGAAAAAGACTGGAGAAATGCAGAACGTGTATTAAAGAGCTTTGGATATAATCAGGATTAATCTGGTAATACTTAAAAAGTAGTATGAAACCTGCCCGAGTATTACTACAGCTTTTAATCTTAGTATTATCTATAGGTCCTGCTTTTGCACAACAACCAAGTGTTTCAACTATCGGTTTGGAAATAGACCTGTTTATACCCAAACTTGAGAAATATTTAAATCATTCCTTAAGTGGTGTTTTATA
>JBOFIZ010000266.1:0-2781 GCA_051650425.1 Bacteroidales bacterium | reverse complement strand
AAAAGAAAACAAGCATAACAGTTGCAAAAGTTGCAACTGCTATGCTTATAAAATATGATCTTTGATTCTTATGAAAAGATTCTTCCATAAATTATCTGATTGTTGTTCTTTCCTGGATCCATCCACCTACAGTAAATGGCTTACCTTTTTCAAGCTCACCGTGCATGAAGATATCTTCATTACGAGGGAACTGAGAGCGATAACTACCGATAACCTTATTTACATCATTTGCTAAACTTGGATCAACCTGACGAGCTTTTTCCAATTTATCAACTGCTGCATAATAAACAACTTGTTGCAACACTCTGTCATCCGGGTAGATAGAAGGAGCTGATTTAGCATACATAGTTGCAATCAATAAATATGGTTTACCAAAACCTGGTTTCAAATCAGCCGCTTTCAACGCATATTGACGAGCTTTGCTGAATTGGTTAAGTTCTGAAAGAATAGCAGCTGCAGCAAAATAATAATCTCCTTTAGTTTCGTTATCAGATTCCATTCCGATAGCTTCCTCTAAATATTGAATTGCCTGATTATAGTTCTTATCTTTTAGAGCTTGTTGAGCCAAACCTGCAGCAGATTCTGACGTAGGAGCAATTTTATGTGCATAGTTTGATGCTGCGAAATAAGCATCGATATCCTGACATCCAACTTTACGCATAAGCGTTAATGCTTCTTGTAAAGCTTCAAGATTATCTTTATTTTGCTCTACTTTATCAGCATAAATACGTTGTAAAGTTTCACAGTCAGCAGCACCACTTGAAGCAAACATACCTTCAATTGCTTTTTTTGCCTGATCTGCTGATTTATCACCTGCAGCGATTTTTGTATCCAGACATTTTGTTGTATTCATTACGTCCTGGATATAGTTATCACGATGAGCAGGGTCATTTTTGAACATCAAATAAGAGACATTCACAAAGAATTGCATTACACCAACTTCTGAGTTTTCACATAATTCAGTTACAGATTCTTTTAACCATGGATAAGCCGGAGCTTTTACCTGATCATTCACTGCATAAGTTACATAATCCAAACCTTTACGTCCTAAAACCCATGCTTTCGGATATTTCGGATCATCTCCAAAGTATTTGATACGTTGATCGTAAACAGCCATCAACTCATCTAATTTCTTTTGTTGAGTTGCTGCATCTTTAGCTTGTTGAATTTGCCATGCAAGAATACGCGCACCATAAAGATAAAGGTCGCGCGATGAAGCCGGACACTCATCATAAGCTAACTTCCAGAATTCGTAAGCATCTTTGTAATTTTTGCTTTTTGCGTATGGTTGATATAAGCTCAGATTCGTGATACAACGAATACTATCCTCGCCATGACCATACTTTGAGCCATCTTCAACTCCTTTTTGAGCTGACATATTACCGATACCTAAGATAAAGGCAGCAGCAACAATTATAAGCTTTTTCATTGTAGTGTGAGTTTATTATTTGTTATGTTATTAATCCAATTTCCGTTTAAAGAACCATAGTTCATTAAATGTCATATTCAGTGTTACCCGAAAGTAATCTTCTTTGATTAAAGTTCCAACTTTCGGACGCGAATTAATATACTCAAAGGAAATATTCACCATTGAACCTACTGTCATACCGTAAGGTGACGTGATCGGGAATCCTAATCCTAAGCTTAATCCATATTCGCGTAAACCTGTATCGTTCATTTTCAGATAAGAATCTGAAAGATGTGCACCTACACGATATTTTGTTCTTTTGAAGAACGAACGACTGGTGATGTCCGGCGTATATTCAGCACCTAAAGATATTTTCTGACGAATATTTAATGTATCCGTTGTGTTGTAATATTTGGCATCTTTCCAGTTCTGATAGCTATAATCTGCTGCCAGCAACCATTTATCTGCGATCTGATAAGAGGCTCCAATCCCGAAAGATTGAGGTATTGAAAAATGATTGGTTGCAGGATCAATATTAATTGTATCAATTTTAGATGACGAGTTGCTGGTTCCAACAATTGTCCGATATTCTTCTAAGCGTGTTTTAGGAGAAACCTTCGGCGAGAAAACGGCACCTATTATTAAACGATCTTTCTTACCGATTGGTTGAATATATTGAACACCAATATCAGTTTTAAATCCTTTTAAGTTTAAATTCTTCGAAATATATGAGTCATAAATTTGTGGATCAAGAAAATAAGAACCACCCATATGAGTAATATTTCCGAATAAATAAGCAAAATTTGCCCCAACTGAAACACGGTCAAAGAATTTATAAGCCAAACCGGCATATACCTGACTTAAACCACCTGATCCTTCATATATATTATCAACCCCTCCAACAATATCTTGTCTGTTACCATAACGATACCCGACAGATGAAAAAGGCATAATACCAACACTGGCACCCATATTTTTCATAATAGGGAATTGCAGTGCTGCATATTCGAAGTTACCCGTAATTTTGTGTTCTCTTGAAGCCGGAGTCAACTCTCCGTTTGGATTTTTTGATGCGCCCTGATAAAAGGATCCGGCTTGTAAGAATACTCCCATATCAAACAAAAACGTTGTTGAGTCTGTAATGGAGTAGCTTGCCGGGTTACCCGGATTGATCTGTGTTTTAGTTCTTATACCATAGGTTACGCCTCCCATAGCGCTACTTGGTCCAAATGAGTTTTCATAAAGATTTCCATAGCCATAGCGAGTATAAGGTGACAAAGTAGTCTGTTGTGCAAAAACAGAAACTCCTGATAGAATCGCAATTGCGAGACCGAGTACTTTTTTAAAGTTTCGCATTATATTCAATTATACTG
>JBOFIZ010000265.1:0-3041 GCA_051650425.1 Bacteroidales bacterium | reverse complement strand
TATCAATCAGGTATTCCTCAATATATGCTTCGGATTGATAACGATAAACTGATGATGATGGGTGTAACCTACCAGGAGGTAAACAGAGCCTTGTCTATTTACTTAGGTAGCAGCTTCGTCAATAATTTCCCAAAATTCGGTCGTATCTACGATGTAATGTTGGGAGGTAAATCACAGTCTCGTCAGAATATCGAAGATGTATTGGATCTGTCTGTTCAGAACAGTAATGGACAAATGGTGCCATTCTCGGCATTTGCAACTGTAGATTATGAAACGGGTATGAATCAGATTTATCGTTATCAGCTGTATAATTCCGCATCGTTAATCTGCAATGTGAAGCCAGGATATAGTTCCAGCCAGGGTATTTCGGATATGGAGAACCTTATTACAAAATTATTTGGCAATAAGTTCGGGTATGAATGGACATCTATGGCTTACCAGGAAGTTAACTCTTCAAGTAGTGTGACTCTGATTTATATACTTGCAATTATTGTAGCACTATTGGTAGTTGCAGCTCAATACGAGAGCTGGGGTAGTCCGATTGCCGTAATCACAGGTATTCCGATGGCACTGTTAGGAGTTCTTATAGGTATTTATGTAATGAGTCTGCCTATTAGTATCTATACGCAGATTGGTATGGTGTTGCTGATAGCACTATCCGCCAAGAATGGTATTCTTATTGTTGCATTCGCAAGGGATGCCCATGCAGAAGGTAAATCTATCAGAGACTCATCTCTGGAAGCCTTAAAACTTCGTTTACGTCCGATTATGATGACATCGTTAGCTTTTGTGTTCGGGGTATTACCACTGCTTTTTGCAACCGGAGCAGGTGCTAATTCGCGTATCTCATTAGGTACAGCTGTTGTATTCGGTATGGCTTTGAATACACTTTTAGGAACCTTGTTTATACCGATGTTCTACGAAATAATGCAAACTTTTGATGAAAAAGTTTTGAAAAATATTCCACCCGTCTTTTTGAAAAAGAAAGAAGCAGGTGATGAAACCAACAATCAGCCACCGGTTGATAGTATCTAATGATCCACTTTAGATAAATGCGAGGGGCCCTTCTATGTTTTTTAGCATAGGAGGGCTTTCTCGTTTTAAATATAATTAAGGTATTTGACCGCAGATATCTCCCGGAAAAGGTGTTAATTTTTTTACCTTTGCGACTCAAATTTAATTTTTTAAATATATTACTAATGGGTGGTTTTTTCGGAACTATTTCTAAAGAAAATTGTGTAACTGATCTGTTTTACGGCACAGATTACAATTCGCATCTCGGGACACGAAGAGGCGGTATGGTAACGCTGCATAATGGCGATTTTATCCGATCGATTCACAATTTAGAGAATTCTTATTTTCGTTCTAAGTTTGAGTCGGAATTGGATGAGTTTGAAGGTGTATCCGGTATTGGAGTGATTAGTGATACTGATCCGCAGCCGATTTGCATCAATTCGCATTTGGGTAAATTTGCGATAGTGACTGTTGCGAAGGTAAATAATGCGAAAGAGCTTGAGAAAGAATTGATAGAGAAAGGAAATCATTTTTCCGAATTAAGTTCCGAGCATACAACAGAGTTGATTGCTTTGCTTATTACACAAGGGAAAAACTTTGTGGAAGGTATTGAAAACGTGTATAATCGTATAAAGGGGTCATGTTCCATGTTGCTGCTTACCGAAGAAGGGATTATAGCTGCAAGAGATAAAATGGGACGTACCCCTATTATTTTAGCTACTAAGGAAGGCGCATGGGCAGCTTCGAGTGAACCTGCAAGTTTCCCTAATCTGGGCTATGAGGGCGAATATAATCTGGGACCGGGAGAAATTGTTCTTCTACAGGCAGATCAGATGACACAGCTTAGAAAACCAAACAAGAAAATGCAGGTATGTTCTTTCTTATGGGTTTATTACGGCTTTCCTGTTTCGGACTATGAGGGTGTGAATGTTGATATGGCACGCTACGCCAGCGGGAAAGCCATGGCTGAACAAGATGATGTAGATGCCGATTTCGTTTCGGGTATTCCGGATTCGGGGATTGGTATGGCTTTAGGTTATGCAGAAGGTAAAGGAATACCTTACAAACGTGCGATCGTTAAATATACGCCGACATGGCCGCGAAGTTTCACGCCAAGCAATCAGACAGTACGCGAGTTTATCGCTAAAATGAAACTAATACCAAATAAACAGCTTCTCAATGGAAAAAGAGTTGTGTTTTGCGACGATTCTATAGTTCGTGGAACTCAATTAAGAGACAACGTAAATATCTTATATAATTATGGTGCAAAAGAAGTCCACATGCGCACCGGTTGTCCTCCAATTCTATATGCCTGTCCTTTTATTGGATTTTCTGCTTCAAAATCTGAATTAGAATTAATTGCCCGACGTACGATCAAAGAATTGGAGGGCGATGATAAAAAAGATTTAGAGAAATACGCAACTACAAATTCTCCTCAATATTGTAAAATGGTAGATAATATTCGCCAAAAGCTAAATATTACAACACTTAGATTCAATACAGTTGAGAATCTGGTTGCTGCTATCGGTTTACCAAAAGAGTGTATCTGTACGCACTGTTATGATGGGACGGGAGAGTTCGAATAGTATTTCGAAATTGTACCAGATTATTTATATATAGTGTTCAGCTATTAAAAGATATCGGGCTAATTCTTCATTCAGAGGAGTTAGCCCGTTTTTTATATAAATATGATGTGGAATCTGTATATATGAATGTCTTTTAAGTGAGTGATCTCTTTAGAGAAGCATTGAGAAAAGTAGGGGTAAGTAAAGTGGTGTAAAAAGTGTCATTTTGATTAATTTATGAGCTCACTTTTCCTGATGGAAGATGAGGTGAATCTGCTGTGACTAAAGCTTGTTTTTAACGGTATAGAGCTGCGTTTTTGATGGTGTACCGTTTATTCTGAAAGGATACACGGTATTTTTTTATTTTCACGGTGCATTTTGAAATTTACACGGTATCTTTTCAAATTTTCGCCCTTTGTTTTTCTCGTGTAATACGTATGAAAAAGTCCGGAGATACGTATT
>JBOFIZ010000264.1:0-1204 GCA_051650425.1 Bacteroidales bacterium | reverse complement strand
TATCTTTCTTTAATCTTCATAGGTTTAGATAAAAAAGATGGTTGATCTGTATATACGGACCAACCATCGTGAATATATAAGGAATATATTTTATTTACAAAATCCAATACAGGTTCTTAGTGAGCAGATTTAAACTGTTCAAGGAAACGAATGTCGTTTTCGGAGAACAAGCGTAAGTCTTTCACCTGATATTTCAGATTGGTAATACGTTCAATACCCATACCAAGAGCATATCCCGAATATTCTTTGCTGTCAATACCGCAAGCTTCCAATACGTTAGGATCTACCATACCGCATCCTAAGATTTCTACCCAACCTGTATGTTTACAGAAAGGACAACCCTTACCACCACAAAGATTACATGAAATATCCATCTCTGCAGAAGGTTCAGTAAACGGGAAGTATGAAGGACGAAGACGGATCTTAGTATCAGCTCCGAACATTTCTTTCGCGAAATAAAGCAATGCTTGTTTCAAATCGGCAAACGATACGTTTTTATCTACGTAAAGAGCTTCTACCTGATGGAAGAAACAGTGTGCACGATAAGAAATGGCTTCGTTACGATATACACGTCCCGGGCAGATAATACGGATAGGAGGCTGAGAGTTCTCCATTACGCGTGACTGAACCGAAGAAGTGTGCGTACGTAGCAATACGTCCGGATTTCTTTGGATAAAGAATGTATCCTGCATATCGCGAGCCGGGTGATCATCGGCAAAGTTTAACGATGAAAATACGTGCCAGTCATCTTCAATTTCCGGACCTTCGGCAATCGTAAATCCTAAACGGGCAAAGATGGCACAAATTTCGTTTTTAACGATTGAAAGAGGGTGACGAGTACCCAATGCAATAGGATATGCTGTACGAGTCAAATCTTCTTTGTCATTTACATCGGCACTGTTTTCAAAGCTTTCTTTCAAAGCGTTGATTTTATCAGTAGCTGCAACTTTCAAGTTGTTTAGTAATTGACCTACTTCTCTTTTTTGTTCAGCAGGAACATTACGGAAGTCGTTAAAAAGAACTGTAATCTCACCTTTTTTGCTTAGGTATTTAATACGTAAAGCCTCGATCTCTTCTGCTTTTGTTACAGATAACTGCTCGATTTCTTTTAAAAGTGCGTCTATTTTTTGTTGCATAGTTTCTGTCGTTTCTTCAATTGAAATGCAAACCTACACAATAATTTTCAAACTTAAAACGGGAGGGG
>JBOFIZ010000263.1:0-10168 GCA_051650425.1 Bacteroidales bacterium | reverse complement strand
TCTTAAATGCCGAAACCTTCTCTTTACTGATCAAAACCTGATTTTTAGAGGGTGGTTGCAGAATAACAACAACTTTGCTGTTAAAGTAAGGTTCAATCTTGGCTATGGAGTCAATACCGATAATTGTTTGCCGGTTTGCACGAAAAAACTGATCGGGATCAAGTTGTTCACTGAGCTTATCCAGCGAGAAATCTACGACTTGCTCCTGCCCTGTTTTGGTTACAGCAAACGTTACTTTATTCTCAGAATAGAAATAGGCTATCTGATCGACAGAGAGTGTACGGAAATTATCGGCACCGTTAATAAGAAACCGGGTCCGGTAGCGCTTTTCGTTACTACGGAACACCTCTATGATATTTTTAATATCTTCGGACAAAGTTACCTCGGTAACTGCCGGTTGCTTAAGCTTCTCGAATTTCTCTATTGACAGCAGTAAGCGATCCTCCTTAATCGGCTTTAGCAAATAATCGATACTGTTTACTCCGAATGCCTGAATAGCATATTCGTTGAAAGCTGTTGTGAAAATAATGATACTCTGCGGCATAGCTTTTTCGAGCAATAAAAAAGAATCACCGTCCGAAAGCTCTATATCCAGAAATATCAGGTCCGGATGCTGATTTACGGAAAACCAAGCCGCAGCCTCTTCGATATTACCCGGGAGAACATGAATCTCCCAATCAGGACGTAATCTTTCCAGCATGGACTTAAGCAGACGTGCGGCAGGTATTTCATCTTCTACCAAAGCTACGCGTATAATTTTATTCATCCAACAAAGGTACTTTAACTATGAATACTTCGTTATTACTCTCAACTACAATGTCTTTATTCTCCAATAACAAATAGCGCATTCGTAAGTTCTGCAAACCTTTCCCCGAATATCCTTTGCTCAGCTTCGGATGGATCGGATTTGAAATGATCAGTTGTTTCTCAGAACCATCTACACGTATATCCATTTGCATAGGCTTCGACATGGATATCGAATTGTGCTTAATGATATTTTCAGCCAGTAACTGCAAGGTCAGCGGAGGAACTTTATACTCCAGATATTGATCAGGAATAGCAATATGCAAATGAATGCATGATCCCAGCCGGACCTGATGCAGAAAAAGATACGATTCAAGAAAAACGAGTTCTTCCTTTAACTGCACGGTCGTCTTTTCCTGACATTCCAGAATATACCGATAAACATCCGAAAGATGAGTCGTAAAAGCTATCGCATTTTGCGGATTATACTCAATCTCCGATATCAGCGTATTCAGACTATTGAACAGAAAGTGCGGATTTAGCTGAGATTGCAAAGCCGCATACTTGGCTTTATTGGATTCTTCATTCAGTTGCGAAGCCTTTTTGTATAATTCCAGTGTATAACTGTAGCTTTGATTGGCTGTCATCAGCAATACAATGATCAATTCGACAAACCAAACAGAAATGAAGACCTTCAGTCCGTTATTTCTGACATAGAACATATCATTAAAGGATACGCCTGCCAGAAATTTTGCAAGAATCAGCAATCCATAATTAACGACAAACAGCAAAATACAAATACCCAGAAAACGCATCAGGCTTCTTCTCCGCTTCATAAAATACAGTGGTGATTCCTTATTAATCCAACGATTGGATGAATAAATTGAAAAGCCCAATATATTGAATGCAAATATAAAGTAGATGAATGCCGGCAATGAAATAAGATCAACATTGCTATTTTGAGGAATATCCGTAAAACGCATTAAAAGAAAATACGAAAACAGACCTAATCCGCTAAAGATTAGCAAATACAACCATTTGATATGTCGTAAAAAAGGATATTTCATGCTGAGTATGTTTAACTACACAAATATATATATTTACCGGGATATCTAAAACGGATAAGCATTTACTGTTTTAAGCACCTCTGAATATTTCATTTGTGCATTCAGTTTTGCCTGCACATAATTCATTTGTGCGGTTTGGCGGTAAACTTGTCCGTCCAATACTTCCAATACTGATATTTCTCCTTCAGCATAACGCTCCATCAACATTTTTTCATTAAGGAATGCTTTTTCCAGAGAGCTTTCGGTCAAATCAACCTGTTTTTGCGCCTGCTGAAGCGAAAGGACTGCACTTTGTGTTTCCAGTTGAATTTCTTCCTCCACTTTGCGTTTACTCTCCTGCGCCATTTCTATCTGCAGATTGGATATACGTTTTTCTTTGCTTCGCTTGCCCCATTGATACAAAGGCATACTGATTTTAGCATAAAAGGCATAATTCGGGTCCAGGTCTTTATCAAAATTATAGCCGGGCGAAGAGTAACTACCTTCAGCACCGATATTAATCTGTGGCAAATATTTTGAATCACGAAGTTTCTTTCCGGCTTTTTGAATATCAATTCCTTTTTCAGCCATACGTATTTCGGGTCTGTCATCCTTTGCCTGAACGCTCTGCAATTCCGTTTCAGTCAAAACAGGAATAGCCGTATCGGTCGTCAGTGAATCATTTAATGGAGCACCAATGAAAGAGTTTAATGACATTTTACTGACAGCCAGTTGCGTTTGAAGTTGCATCAGCTGATAGGTTGCCTCATTGAGTTTCACCTCAACCATCAATAAGTCATTCTTACTTACCGCACCGGCATCCACACGCTGTTTTACGATTAATACCAGTTGCTCTATCGAAGCTTTTAATTGTTCTGAAACACGGACAACCTCTTCATTGGCAACCGTGCTCCAATATTTATAATCGGATACATATAACACGTTTAATTGCAGAGACTCTTTCTGGTAAATTGAATATTCCTTTTCGGATATGGACTTCTGAACAGATGCCTTTATAGCACCACCCTGATAAACGGGTTGCATCAGATTCAGAAAAGCTCCGTACTGATTATGCGTGTTTCCTCCTACACTAAGTGGAGTATCCATTCCCGGCAGTTGCATATCAAGCTGAGTCGGGTTTCCGATATATTTGTAACTTGCCGAACCCGAGAGTTTAGGCAGATAATCGTTTTTAGCCATGCGAAGCACCTCGTCACTCGCAGCTATATTTTTTTCTGCAATCTTCAAATCATGATTATAGTCAAGCGCTTTCTCTCGATAATCATTGATCAGGGAGTAACTGCCCCGAACCTGAGGTTCGGAGGCATTCACTCTACCAGAAAAAATAAGAAGAATAAGAATTAGAAAAGAATATGATCGTTTATTCATTATTTATCAAGCTTTTATTTTATAGAAAATACCACATAAAGCAGGCGTAATGAAAAGTGTGAGTAACGTTGCGAAGGTTAACCCGAACACAATTGTAGCTGCCATTCCGCCGAATACAATATCAAACAAGAGCGGTATCATACCGAAAATAGTCGTAATTGCCGCCATCAAGACGGGGCGTACGCGCGAAACAGTTGCTTCGATAATCGCATCATAGCGTGAATAACCTTGTCTTTTGAGGATATTCATCTCATCAAGCAACACGATCACATTCTTAATAATCATTCCCAGTAACCCCAGCCATCCTGCTATACAGAAAAAACCAAAATCAAACCCTGTAAGTAGCATACCGACAGCAACACCTATAAGGGATAAAGGCAGGATTAAAAGAATGATGATCGGTTGTTTGAAGTTTCTGAACAAAGCAACTAATATCAAAATCAACAACAAAAACGCCAATGGAAAATATTTCATCAGAGCCTGCATTGCTTCGCCCTGATCTTTAAACTCTGAATCCCAAAAGAAACGATAGCCCTCAGGTAACTGAATAGCTTCTATTTCATCCCGGATCTCTTTATGAAGTTCTGACATAGTCACGCCATCAATCGGATTACACATGGCAGCCATAGACAACTGACGATCGTATGTACGCACTGTCGGATAAGTCCATTTCACACGAATATCCTGTGTAATTTGTGACAAAGGAGCCGAATTCAATCCGTTCCAGACATATTGATTTGCTAAACCATCCAATCCGTTATCCATATTTGCATCAGTAGTCAGCACAACCGGAACTTTCTTCTCGTTGTCACGATAAATACCAATAGGAAGTCCGTCACTCATCGATTTTACCGACTCCATCATATCCCCTTTGGTCAGCTGTGTGCGTCCGGCTTTCAGTGGATCATAAACCGGCTCGATTGCCAAAGTTCGTGAATCCCATTCATTTCGTGCATCGGCCACTTTCGGGTTCTTACGCATCACATCCAAAGCTATCTGTGTGAGCGAATCAAGTACATTTGCATCGGGCCCTAAAAAGCGGGCTTCAATCTTAGCTTCCTTAGCCGTACTTAATTCAAACTTATTAACCATAATAAAGACTTCGGGGAATGCATCCGGTAGATCCTTTTTCAGACGCTTCTGCATATCTCTGGCTTCAACCGGTGTCTTACACTTGATTATAAGCTGTGCAAAGTTTGGCTGTGGTCCGAAATTGGAATTCGCCAGATAATAGCGTGGCGGAGTTTGTCCGATATAGGCTGATACAGCTTCGGTATTCGCATACGACTCAATCATCTCCGACATATCCATAGTCAGTTTATCCATCTGCTCAATTTTAGTTCCCTCTGCCATACGCAAATCAATCGTAAAGTATTGTTTATCCAGCTGAGGAAGGAAAACCTTCGGGATAAATTTGAAACTGAAAAGCGATGCAATAAGAAGTAGTGCACTGAATGCAACTGTGACACTTTTGTGCCGGATAACCCATCTTAAAGTCTGACGGAAATAGTTATAATATTTACCTTTAAACATATCATTGTTCACCTCATCCGATTTAGGACGTTTCACAAACAACTCAATGCAATAAGGTGTTTGTATCAATGCGAATATCCAGCTCAGAAAGAGCGAAACAGCCAATACAATAAAGAGTGAAGACAAGAGTTCTCCGGAAACGTGAGGCGACATATAAACCGGCCAAAAGGTCAACACGGCAATTGCCGTAGCTGCTAAAAGCGGAATAGCTGTCGTAGATGCTGCTTTCAAGATGGCAATCCGTTTTCTCATACCCTTCTGCATATTGATCAATGCCGAGTCTGTAACAACAATAGCATTATCGACCAGCATACCCATTGCAATAATAATGGCTGCCAAAGACATACGTTGCAAAGCAATTCCATTGGCAAACATATACATGAGTGTTCCTAAAATAGAGAAGATCAAACCACTCCCTACCAGTATCCCGTTCTTAAACCCGATAAAGAATAAAAGAATGGCAACAACTGTCATAACGGAAATAACCAGATTGAGAATAAATCCGTCATTTGCGACTGCCGATTCGTGTCCCTGATCATATATATTTTTGATCTGATACCCCTGAGGTAAAGTTTGAGAGAACTTTGTAACAACCTCTTTAACAGACTGAGCCATATCAACCACATTTCCGGTCGGAACTGTAGAAACAGCTATACCTACAGCCGGAGAGCTGCTGATGCGCATTTGGCTACGGGTTGGCTTCAAATATGATTCGCTCACCTCAGCTACATCTGACAACCGGAAATACGTTCCATTGCGTGATACGATTGTCAGATTACGGATCTCATCTAACGTACCGAAACTTCCTGACGGTTCAATACGGATACGCATTTCGTCAGTTTCCATCGCTCCGGCATCTACTACCTTATTCTGTTTGTCGAAAGCATAAGCAATATCCTGAACTGTAAGTCCGGATTGAGCCAGAAGCGTTGGTTTGATTTTCACTTCAATTGTAGGAGATTGGACCCCTGTGATTTCAACTTTAGCGACATCCTTAACTCCCAGAAGAATCTTTTTAAGGGCTTTCGCTTGCTCCTCCAGTTCTCTGTATGAGTGTGTATCACTGCTTAAACCATAAAACACACCCAATACATCTCCGAAGTCATCATTTACCAGAGACGGTCCTGCACCAGGAGGAAGTTTTGATTGAACATCACTAACTTTGCGTCGAAGTTTGTCCCATAATTGCTGCATCTCGTCTGCACGAATTTCTTTTTTCATGTAAACGGTGATCTTCGACAATCCGGAACGATTCTCCGTCTTTATATAATATAACTCACCTAAAGACTGTATGGCTTCTTCGATAATATCGGTTACCTGAGTCTGAACTTCTTCAGCAGTAGCTCCGGGATAAGTCGTAAGCACCAAAGCCTGCTTAATCGTAAATGGAGCATCTTCGAGTTTACCCATTTTCAGATAGGAAAAAACTCCACCTACGACGATCATTACAAGTAATAAAGAAGTAAACGCTTTATTTTTGAGAAAATAGAGTATAACCTTCATAATTTACTGTTTTAAAATAACTTCATCTCCTTCATCCATACGCGAATGTCCTGTCAGAACAACAAGCTCATCGACACCTAACCCATCAATAATCTGAATCATTCCATTTGATACAGGTTTGCCTGTACGTACAGAGCGACGATGCACCTTACTGCTCTGTTGATCCAGCACCCATACATACGAATTATAAGTCGGTGTATTGCAAACTGCTTTAAGCGGAATCAATAACATCGTGGATGCTGCTTCGTCTTTAGCTTTCGGAAAGAACATCACTCCTGATGTACCTCCTAATAATGTGTTATCAGGATTGTCAACCGAAGCCGTCAGAATAAATGATAAATTATTCGGACTGGTACTCTTTGATATATTCAGAATCTTTGCCGAACGTTGAGATTCTGAAGTATTTCCGTCGAATCTTACATTTATAAGATCCCCCGATTTATAAGATGCTGCTACAGCCTGGGAGACTGAAGCCTCAATCTTTACCTTATTCATATCTATGAATGAGACAATCGGTTGAAAGGCTTTTACGTCCTGATGTACCTCCACATTCACCTGCTGAACATAACCATCGAAAGGCGCAAGCAAACGCGTATCTTTCAATTCATTTTCGGCAGATTCATAATTCGCTTTTGCCACCAGAAAGCTTGCTTCTGCTTTTTCCAATGCACTTTGAGGTACATTATCCTGATTATATAAAGTCTGAATACGCTTATACTCAGCTTCAGCCTGCAAATAGGCAGCCTTTGCTTTGTCACGACGCACTTTAAAATCGCGATTGTCGATCTCGGCGATAACTTCTCCTTTTCGGAAGTAATCACCTGAATAAGCTTTAAAGCTTTGCAGAGGACCACTTACTCTGAAAGACAAATCAGATTCGCGAAATGGTTTTGAGATAAATGAAACCTCATTTGAAAAGGTTGATGAATCTGCTTTTACTTCATAAGCAGATACTTTCAATCGGGTATCATGTTCTGTCTTGTCATTGGATGAGCATGACAGTAACCCGAAAATCAAACAAATTAAAACAACATTCTTTTTCATTCCTTTTTTAGCTCATTGATTTGCTCAAAGGAACATATAAGCGTGAAAAGATAAAATCAAAAAATAGACGAAACGGAAAAATCGGGTACTGAAACGGAATTCTACAAGCAATAAAAAAAGCCATCAAGTATATTTCTATACTCAATGGCCTGAATTTATTGTAAATCTTCAACAAATATTACTCACACTGACAATAATCGTTTGCTCCGCAAGGACAAGATTGTCCTCCCATGATTTCATCCATATACAAACGATAAAACTTCTCTTTAATTTCGTCACGAACGCGACGGAATTCACTTTCTATAAATTCCGGAGTACCGGTAGCATGAGACGGATCGTCAAACCCTATATGCAAGCGATGCTTCACTCTTCCTGTAAAAGCAGGACAAGTCTCGTTTGCACCTCCGCAGACTGTTATCACATAGTCCCACGGCTCATTCAGATATTTCTCTACTGAATCAGATGTATGTCCTGAAATATCAATGCCAACCTCAGACATTGCTTTCACGGCATCGTCGTTCAGTTTACCTGCAGCTTGTGTTCCGGCAGAACAAACAATCATATAACGATCGAAGGATTGAAGGAATCCATGAGCCATCTGGCTACGGCAACTATTGCCTGTACATAAAATCAATACTTTCATATTCTATCGGAGTTTATATTTTGAAACACTTTTAAGATAGAAAAGGTTGCCTCCTTTTCCGAAAGCAACCTTTTCATATACTATATAAATAAGTCTGATTAATTCAAACCTCTGTTATTCAATAATGGCTGGATACCCGGTTCTGCACCTCTGAAGTTTGTGTACATAATCATAGCATCATCAATACCACCCGGAGTCAACACATACTTACGGAACTTAGCCGCAACTTCGGGATTGAAAATATCTCCTGTTTCTACAAATGCCTGATAAGCATCTGCATCCAGAACTTCAGCCCAGATGTAGCTATAATAACCGGCAGTATAACCACCACCCATCGTATGACGGAAATATGTTGAACGATAACGTGGAGGAATCTGAGAAAGAATACCTCTGTTTTTCATTTGCTTCTCTTCAAACTTAGCCGGAGTGAAATCAGCAGGAACTTCTGTCATTACGTGATAATCCATATCAAGAATAGACGCAGCTAAATATTCAGTCGTAGCAAAACCTTGTCCCCATGTTCCGCTTTTTTGGATCTTCTCGATCAAAGCATCCGGCATAGGCTCGCCTGTTTCGTAGTGCTTAGCATATACTTTCAAGACCTGAGGTTCAAATGCCCAGTGTTCCATGATTTGAGAAGGAAGTTCTACGAAATCGCGTGGTACACCACCTACTCCTGTATATTGAACATCTTTAAATAAGTTATGCAAAGCGTGACCAAATTCGTGGAAATAAGTTTCTGTTTCGTCTGCGCTTAACATAGCCGGTTTACCATCAACCGGAGCTGTAAAGTTACAAACGATTGTAACTACCGGCGAAACTTTCTTACCATCTTCGTAAGACTGCCCGCGGTATGTACCACACCATGCACCGCCACGTTTCGAGCTACGAGGATGGAAATCCATATAAAGTACGCCTAAATGAGAGCCGTCTTTGTCTTTACATTCGTAAGCTACTGCTTCGCTGTGAGGAAGTGGAATATCTTTGATTTCCTCGAATGTAATACCATAAAGCTGGTTACATACATAGAAAATTCCGTTTGTTACATTTTCTAAAGTCAGGTAAGGACGAATTTGATTTTCATCTAAATCAAATTTCTCTTTCATAACTTTCTCGTTATAGAATCTCCAGTCCCATCCTTCAAGTTGACCTTTGACACCATCTTTTTTCATAGATGCCTGCAACTCTTTAGCTTCATCGTTGGCTTTTTTCACAGCATAAGGCCATACCTGATCCAATAGATTGTAAACATTGGTATCTTTCTTAGCCATGCGCTCTTCCAAAGCATAGTTTGCATAGTTATCAAAGCCCATCAATTTAGCTTTTTGTAAACGAAGGTCAACCAATTGCTTGATTACTTCATTATTGTCAGCCTCATTACCATTGTTACAACGGTTAATGTAAGCTTTAAATATTTTCTCTCTTAATGCTCTGTTTTCTGAGAATTGAAGGAATGGCATTACACTTGGATTATGTAATGTAAAAATCCATTTTCCTTCTTGTCCTTCACTTTTAGCAGTAGCTGCAGCTGCAGACACAACTCCTGAAGGAAGACCTGCTAAGTCAGCCTCGTTATCAATAACAAGTTGAAAATCGTTTGTTTCGCTCAACACATTTTGCTCGAAAGACAATTGAAGCATCGCGATCTGACTGTTCAAACCACGAAGCGTCTCCTGATCTTCAGCATTCAGATTAGCTCCTCCACTTACAAAACCTTTGTAAGTATCTTCCAATAATTTAGTCTGAGCCGGATTCAGATTAAAATCTGCTTTACGATCATAGACCTGTTTCACACGCTCGAATAAACGTGGATTCAGATTGATATCGTCATAGTGAGCAGACAAAATCGGAGAAAGCTCTTTATTCAAAGCCTGCATGTCCGGATTTGTATTTGCACCGTTTAATCCGAAGAATACACGACTTACTTTTGATAATAATTTTCCACTTCCGTCAAGTGCTGCAATTGTATTATCGAAATCAGGCATCGCACGATTATTTACGATCGCCTCAATCTCTTGTTTTTGTTGTGCAATACCTTCAAGGAAAGCAGGTTTATAATGTTCGATAGAAATTACATCGAAGTTCGGTACGTTAAACGGAGTGTTCCATTCTGCGAAGAACGGATTAGTCGTTTCCGTGCTCTTTCCAGTAGAGCAAGAACTCATCAATACGGCAACCATTCCCGCTGCCAAAAACATTTTCTTCATTCTTTGATTCGGATTGTTTATTATATAACTTTATTATTGTTCTGTGCTAATAGCCCCTT
>JBOFIZ010000262.1:0-6363 GCA_051650425.1 Bacteroidales bacterium | reverse complement strand
TCCTGTACCATCAGTAAGCGGCCTAAAGCCTGACTAAGCTCACCCTGAGCTGCCTGAAAACGTTGCAAAGACTGAGCGTCCAGTTTCTGGGGATCAATCGTAACCTGAGTAGCCTTGGCGCGGGCTTCTGTAACCTGTTCCAATGTCGTTTTCTCGTGAGTGGCATACCCTTTCACGGTGTTCACCAGATTCGGTATAAGATCGGAACGACGTTGGTACTGGTTCTGTACATTACCCCACTGAGCTTTGACAGACTCGTCCATTGTAACCATTTTATTGTAAGCCGAGACTCCCCAACCTACAAATGCAATCGCAATAAACAGGAAAATACCTCCTATTATCAACGAAATCATGCAACCTTTATTCATGTGATCTAAAGTTTATATGAAAGAAAATAAGCGGAAGGGAGTAATCCCTCCCGCCTTTTATCTGATTGAGTATTATTCAGCGATTTTTTTGAACAATGTTTTCATGCTAACTTGTTCACCGATGATTTTAGAAAGATCATCAATCGAAACACGTTCCTGAGTCATTGTGTCGCGGTGACGGATTGTTACAGTATTATCTTCCAGCGTCTGGTGATCAACAGTCAGACAGAAAGGAGTACCGATTGCATCCTGACGGCGGTAACGTTTACCGATAGAGTCTTTTTCGTCATACGAGCATTTGAAATCGAATTTCAAGTCATCGATGATCTGACGAGCTTTTTCAGGAAGACCGTCTTTTTTAGTCAACGGCATTACAGCCACTTTCACCGGAGCCAAAGCAGCAGGAATACGAAGAACTACACGTGTTTCGCCGTTTTCAAGCGTTTCTTCGCAATAAGAAGCAGAAAGAACACTTAAGAACATACGGTCAACACCGATTGATGTTTCGATAACGTAAGGAACGTATGATTTATTCAATTCAGGATCGAAATACTGAAGTTTTTTACCTGAGTATTGTTCGTGGCTGCTCAAATCGAAATCTGTACGCGAGTGAATACCTTCAACCTCTTTGAATCCGAAAGGCATCTGGAATTCGATATCCGTAGCCGCATTAGCATAGTGAGCTAATTTTTCGTGATCGTGGTAGCGGTATTTCTCTTGTGGGAATCCAAGAGCTTTGTGCCATTTCAAACGCGTTTGTTTCCATTTTTCGAACCACTCAAGTTCTTCGCCCGGACGAACAAAGAATTGCATTTCCATTTGTTCGAACTCACGCATACGGAAGATAAACTGACGTGCAACGATTTCGTTACGGAAAGCTTTACCGATTTGAGCGATACCGAAAGGAATCTTCATACGACCTGTTTTTTGTACGTTCAGGAAGTTAACGAAGATACCCTGAGCTGTTTCAGGACGAAGGAAAACTTTCATCGCACCATCTGCAGTAGATCCCATCTCAGTAGAGAACATCAAGTTGAACTGACGAACATCAGTCCAGTTTTTAGTACCACTGATCGGACAAACAACTTCATAATCAACAATGATCTGACGAAGTTCTTCTAAATTATTATCGTTCAAAGCCGCTGTAAAGCGCGCTAAGATTTCTTCTTTTTTCGCTTTGTTTTCTAAAACGCGCGGATTAGTCTGACGGAAAAGTTCAGCATCGAAAGACTCGCCGAATTTTTTCGCAGCTTTCTCAACTTCTTTATTGATTTTATCGTCATATTTCGCCATCAGGTCTTCGATTAAAACGTCAGCACGGTAACGTTTTTTCGAATCTTTATTGTCAATCAACGGGTCATTGAAAGCATCAACGTGGCCCGAAGCTTTCCAGATAGTCGGATGCATGAAGATAGCAGAGTCAATACCTACTACATTCTCGTTCAACAACACCATGCTATCCCACCAGTACTTCTTAATGTTATTTTTAAGCTCAACTCCCATTTGACCGTAGTCATAAACAGCAGCTAAACCGTCATAGATCTCACTTGAAGGAAATACGAAACCATACTCCTTAGCATGAGAAACAATCTTCTTAAAAACATCCTCTTGTTGTGCCATATCTATAAAAAATTTCAGAAATTCAATGATTTAGGTTCGTTGTCTGATGAGAAGGATGACCACATCCTATTACACCCAAAGTAAACATAACGAACGAAATGCAAAGTAAATGATTTTTTTCAAGAAAACGATTGTCTGTGAGCGGGTATATTCAACCTCAGGGGTATAAAATCCTTTATTTTTTAGGCAGAAAGGCTTAAACATGCCTAAAAACAAGCTTCAGACAGGCGAATATATGTCATTGCGCTATAAATCATTAAAATATGATTAAGAAAAACAAGACGAGAGTCAAACAAAAGTCTGAAAAGGATTGTTTTTAGCAAAGTAGTTAACTCTTTAATCTGTTTACAATTAAGACCACTGACTAACAAAATATAAGAAAAGTCAACTAAAAACGAATAACCTATGGATAGAATTGAAATACAAAACGGAAGTTTGATCGTACCCGAATTCCCGACTATTCCATTTATCGAGGGAGACGGTATTGGTAAAGATATATGGCCGGTTGTAAAAAAGATTGTAGATGCAGCTATAACAAAATGTTATTATGGAAAACGCGGGATCAACTGGCTTGAAGTTTATGCCGGAGAGAAAGCGTACAATAAATTCGGAACCTGGCTTCCTGAAGAAACGATAAAGGCTTTTAAAGACTACAGTATTGGAATAAAAGGACCCCTGAATACACCTGATATGGGAGGTGTTCGTTCGTTAAATGCAGCTTTACGTCAGGATCTTGATCTGTATGTGTGTCTTCGTCCGGTACGCTGGTTCAGAGGAGTGGCATCTCCATTGAAGCACCCTGACCGCGTAGATATGGTAGTTTTTCGCGAAAATACCGAAGATCTCTATGCCGGAATAGAATGGATGTGCGGAACGATTGAGGCTAATAAAGTTCTTCATTTTTTAGAAGACAATATGCGTGTCAAAAAAATACGATCAACCCGATGTTCATCATTCGGTATTAAACTGATTTCACGGGAAGGTTCTGAACGCTTGATGCGTGCTGCCATACAATATGCATTGGAGAAAGGTTTACCGACCGTAACAATCATCCATAAAGGAGATGTGATGCGTTATACGGAAGGAGCCTTTAAAAACTGGTGCTACGATGTAGCCGAAAATGAGTTTGAAGACAGAATTTTCACTTGGCGACAGTATGAGAAACTGAGGAAAGAAACGGGAGATGCTTTTGCCAAAGCAGAATATGAAAATGCCGTAATGCGCGGTAAGCTAATCGTGAATGATGAAGTTACCGATGTTTTTATGCAAAATGCAATTCTGTATCCTGAGAAATATTCAGTCGTAGCTACACCCAATATCAGTGGTGATTATATCTCTAATCTGCTGGCTGCAGAAGTCGGAGGTATCGGTATAGCTCCCGGAGCTAATATAAACTATCTCACAGGAAGAGCTATTTTTGAAGCAACGCACGGAACAGCTCCTGATATAGCAGGGTTGAATAAAGCAAATCCTTGCTCATTACTTTTGTCTGCTGCCATGTTACTTGAATATCTAAAATGGGATGAAGCATCTGAGGTAATTACCAAGACCATGGAGCGTATGTTGGTGCAAGGAAAAGCAACAGAAGATTTATCTAAATTTATGGATAATGGTCAGCGAATGACAACAGAAGAATTCGGAGCCGAAATCATTCGGTTGATCAATGGAATTTAATGAATTTATTGTTGTCTGAATTCATAAACTATTTCTTCTTGGAGCACTAATTGATTAAAATAATTTATTCAGTATTGGCTTTTAACTAAATATATATCTCGATAGACCCCGGTGTTTATCGAGATTTTTTATATAAAATGAAGCTGTAGTGTCGCTATTTTACTAATATCTCCCAGTTAAAACCGTTATTTTGTCAATAAAAACACTGATAAAACGAACATTTTTAATATATTTGTGGCAAAGATAATCCTTAAAATATTTTACGTAACCCAATGAGAATTAGAAAAAGCTGGATCTCTTTAATGGGTTGTTTGGCATTGAGCACTTCAATCTGGGCTCAACGCAGCGAACAACTTTTGGAAAAGAACTGGAAGTTCACGAGAGAAGATAACCCATCGTTTGTAAATCCTGACTGGAATGACTCGAAATGGCAAACAGTTCGTGTACCTCACGACTGGGCTATTTACGGACCATTCAGTTCACAAAATGACAAGCAACACGTAGCAATTGTTCAGGATGGTCAGAAAGACGCTCTTGAGCATGCTGGTCGTACAGGAGGTCTTCCTTTTGTGGGTGTAGGATGGTACAGAACAGAGTTTGAAATGCCTGAATTCAAAAAAGGCAAAAAAGCTACTATCATTTTTGATGGAGCGATGAGTCGTGCGGAAGTATATGTAAACGGACAAAAAGTAGGTTTCTGGCCTTACGGATACAATACATTCCATTTCGATATTACTCCCTATGTAAAAGAAGGAGAAAAAAATACATTAGCAGTTCGTCTGGAAAATGTACCTGAATCTTCACGCTGGTACCCGGGAGCAGGTATTTATCGTAATGTTCACGTACGTGTGACAGAGGATGCTTACATTCCTGTTTGGGGAACATATATCACAACTCCTGTGATTAACGATCAGTTTGCGAAAGTAAACATCGAAACAAAGATCAATAAGCCTTCAGTAAAGAATGCAGAGAACTATACATTAGAAACAACAATTATGAATCCGCAAGGTCAGGTTGTAGCAACAGCTAAAAAACAACTGACTAAATTTGATTCAGATAAATTCTCTCAGGAGATCGTTGTTGAAAATCCACAATTGTGGGATGTTGATTCTCCGAATTTATATACGGCAGAGACAAAACTTTATGATGGTACAACTTTGAAAGATACATACGAAACACGTTTCGGTATCCGTACAATCGAAGTGATCCCTAATAAAGGTTTCTACGTGAACGGTAAGCGCACTGTATTTAAAGGTGTATGTAATCACCACGATTTAGGACCTTTAGGTGCAGCTGTTAATGATGCAGCTATCCGTCGTCAGATCCGTATCATGAAAGATATGGGAGTGAATGCAATTCGTACATCACATAATATGCCGGCACCTGAGCTTGTAAAAGCTTGTGACGAAATGGGTATGATGTTGATGGTGGAAAGTTTTGATGAGTGGAAAGCACCAAAAGTTAAGAACGGATACAACTTATTCTTTGACGAATGGGCTGAGAAAGATCTTGTAAATCTGGTTCACCATTTCCGTAATAACCCAAGTGTTGTTATGTGGTGTATCGGTAACGAGGTTCCTGAACAATGGCATCAAAGCGGAGCGAAAACAGCACGTTTCCTACAAGATATCTGTCACAGAGAAGATCCGACACGTCCGGTAACGAACGGTATGGATGCTCCGTCTGCAGTTATCAACAACAACTTTGCAGCAGTAATGGATGTAGCTGGTTTCAACTACCGTCCGCACATGTATAAGGAAAACTACAGCAAACTGCCACAACAAATTATTTTGGGTAGTGAAACTGCATCGACAGTAAGTTCGCGCGGTGTTTACAAATTCCCTGTTGAGCGTTTGTCAATGAAAACGTATGATGATCATCAGAGCTCTTCGTATGATGTAGAGCATTGCGGATGGTCTAACTTACCTGAAGATGACTTCATCCAACACGAAGATCTTCCTTACGGTATCGGAGAGTTTGTTTGGACAGGATTCGACTATTTGGGCGAACCGACTCCTTATTATACAAACTGGCCAAGTCACAGCTCTTTATTCGGTATTGTTGACTTAGCAGGTATTCCAAAAGACCGTTTCTACTTATATAGAAGCCACTGGAACAAAAAAGAAGAAACATTACACGTACTTCCTCACTGGACATGGCCAGGCAGAGAAGGAGAGGTAACTCCGGTATTTGTTTACACAAACTATCCGACTGCTGAATTATTCATCAACGGAAAAAGTCAGGGTAAACGTACAAAAGACCTGACAATCGGATTAGACAGCAGCTATACAGCTGAAGCTCAAAAATCATTCGAACGTCAGAAACGTTATCGCCTGATGTGGATGGATACGAAATACGAGCCAGGTACTATTAAAGTAGTAGCTTACGATGAGAACGGTAAAGCAGTAGCAGAGCAAGAGGTTCACACAGCAGGTAAACCTTATGCAATTGAGCTGACAGCAGACCGTAATGAAATCCAGGCAGACGGCAGAGATATTTCATTCGTGAATGTGAAAGTTGTTGATAAAGACGGAAATTTATGTCCGGATGCAACTAACCAGATCCGTTTCAAAGTTCGCGGTGCAGGTTCTTACAGAGCATCAGCTAATGGTAATCCTGTGAGTCTTGAGTTGTTCCACGAACCAAAAATGAAAGCATTCAGTGGTCAGTTGACAACACTTGTACAAAGTGATGAAAAACC
>JBOFIZ010000261.1:0-1492 GCA_051650425.1 Bacteroidales bacterium | reverse complement strand
AAACATTATAATTGAAATTAAGAATTCCTCCCCAATCATCTCTATCGGATTTTACGTCGAAGCGCTGATATTTACCTTTCTTTATCCTTTCGTCTAATTTAAAATAGTTTACTCGTTGAAAATAGAGTGAAAAATCATAGCGTAATTTTTTGTATTCACCATAGAAGCGACCGCGCACACGATTATGATTGAAATGTCTGTATTCTCCATCAGGTGCTTCTATCTTTTCACCTTCTCCCCTCTTATCCAGGAAGAGCTCATATGCAATATCAATATTAGCCTGTTGTGAAAGACTGAATTGCGTTAAAAGATTTGCTCCTCCTTCTTTCATGAATCTAGGTATGGTGTAATCAGGATCGGAACGCAACGAATCCGGTACTAAATTATATCCATCACTTTGATTATAATAACCTGATACAAATAAAGAGACTTTGTCTGAAACTCTACTTGACACTGAAAGATTTGTCAACCAGGTATTATAAGTCCCGTAAGAAGATGATGCATTGATATTTAGAGGCTTTGTTGCTTTTTTACTGATAATATTAATTACTCCTCCCATAGCATTATTTCCGTATAGAGAAGATCCAGGTCCTTTGAATATTTCAATACGTTCGACGTTATCAATATGAATGCTATTCCAGTTAACACTACCACCGTCCGATGAATTAATGGGAACTCCATCATATAATACCAATGTGCGACCTTGCTCATCTCCGGCAAGTCCTCTGATACTTACATTTGTGTGCATCGTAGTTACACCTGAAGAGCGAGTGGTATTAACTCCTGAAAACATAGCCAAAATATCATCTATACTCTGGGCCGGAGCCTGTTTAAGAATTTTGGGAGAAACGACGTCAATACGTGCAGGTATTTCTCTTAGAAGTTTTTCTGAGCGAGTTCCTGTAACTACAACTTCATCCAAATCTAAGATCGAATCCGTTTTTAAGGCTTGAGAAAATAACGATGAGGTCAATAAGAAATTAGAAGCTAAATAGACTAATACTTTTTTTTTCATTTCAATAACTAGTGTATTAATTCAATTGTGTTGATTACATGCAAACAAATTATTTCTTGCGAATAGAAATAATTACAAAAATATAAACATTTATTATATTTCATACTTTTTTTGATGTAATATTACGTGTACATTGTAATAATAACAAAAAGAGGAAGTTCATTATAAACCTCCTCTTTTTGTTATTATGTAATTCGTTTAAAACAAAGGTAACTGATAAATAAATCCTGTGGTCAACTGAGATGTATTATAATTCTCCCAACCTAATGATTTTGCTCTATCGGTAAAGTTATATGATCTACCTACATAAGCTAAGAAGAAATGCAGATTTTGTGTCATCGGATAAAACTCTACACCTCCTGAATATCCCCAAGATGTTCTGTATTTTCCTTTCTCTCTGTATTCATTATAACCATATAAACCTTGTGTTTCGTACATACCTTTTACGAACAAGTTCCATTTTGGCGCTACACGATA
>JBOFIZ010000260.1:0-6135 GCA_051650425.1 Bacteroidales bacterium | reverse complement strand
GCAAATACAACTTATTCAATGAAATTTAAATTAGTTGGAAAAGGTAAGTTTGAATATGTAGAAGGTCCTATCAAAAAATAATAAAGGATTTGATTGATTGAGAAGGGGAAGGGTTAAAAAGACTCTTCCCCTTTTTCTTTTGCAACTATTTCGTTTTGGCTATTGTTTAGATATATACATTAAAAAAATAGACTGAGATGGGAGATAATAAATTATTGTCGGGTCATTTAGCCATGTTCTTATCAACACTTTTCTTTGGCTTGAATATTCCCGTTTTAAAGTTCTTGATGCCGGAATGGATTACAGGAGTTGATGCAACCTTTTTTCGGGTAGTCGGAGCAACAATTCTTTTCTGGATCGTTTCTTTTTTTATGAAGAATGATAAAATCGAGAAAGGTGACAGGCTTTTGATTTTATTCAGCGGAATGTTCGGTTTGTTCTTCTTTCTGTATCTGTTTAATCTGGGCGTTGAATACAGTTCACCCATCGATATATCAATTATTATGACTACGCCACCTGTATTAGTAGTTGTTTTTTCATCGATTTTGTTTAAAACAAAAATATCGAAATTAAAGATTTTAGGAGTCATTGTATCGCTGGCAGGTGCATTGATGCTTATTTTAATGGGGCATGGTGAAAACGGATCACGAAGTTTAAAAGGTAATCTTTTTGGAGTATTAAGCGCAATCTCTTATGCATGTTATTTGATTTCGATAAGAAAGACATCAACGAAATATAAGCCCGTTACACTTTTGCGTTGGACTTTCTTAAGTTGTTGTATCCTGACTATACCCTTTACTTTTTTACAAATAAAGGTGGCTCCGATATGGCATCACCCACCGATTGAACCTGTATTGTTGATTGCTTCTGTTATTTTGTTTCCCACATTTATTTCTTATCTGCTGATACCGGTAGCCGTAAAAAGAATCGGGCATGAGTTGGTTGCAATGTATCAGTATCTGATACCTGTTGTAGCCACTGCGGCAGCTGTTTTTATGAAATTAGATAAATTACACTGGGATCAACCTATTGCAGCAGCAATTATAATCTTGGGTGTTTATATAACTTCGATAGCAAATAAGAAGCTTCAAAATACATAACAAAAGAAGCGAAATCCGAATTTCCGGATTTCGCTTCTTTTGTTTATTCCTCCACTTTGATTGTGTCGAATATCTGAAACAGTTCTTGTACCGTATTTGCTCGGAGCATCGCTATGCGTGTATCTCTGAAATTCGGAATCCCTTTGAATATTGGAGTTGCAGCAAGATGTCGGCGGATATGAAGAATACCACGGTATTCATCTAATCGTTCGACACTTTGGATTACTTGTTGTTTCAATACATCCAGTTTAGCATCAAAAGATAAAGCAGGCATTTCTTCTCCTGTTTCGAGATAATGCTTAATCTCACCGAATACCCATGGGCGTCCGATGCTAGCTCTGCCAACCATAATGGCATCGACTCCGTATGTATCGAAACATTCCTTAGCCCGCTGAGGAGTCGTTATATCTCCATTACCGATAATCGGAATATGCATACGCGGATTATTCTTGACTTCTCCAATTAAAGTCCAGTCAGCTTCACCTGTGTACATCTGGCTACGTGTACGACCGTGGATAGCTAAAGCCTCAGCTCCGCAATCCTGTATTTTCTCAGCAAGATCCACAATGATTTTTGAATCATGATCCCAGCCTAATCTTGTTTTTACAGTTACGGGGATATTAACGGATTTAACAACCGAGCTGATGATGTCCAACATTCGGGGAACATCACGAAGCATCCCGGCACCTGCACCTTTTCCGGCTACACGTTTAACCGGACAACCGAAGTTAAGATCTATGATATCGGGTTTAGCCTCCTCAACGATCTTTGCAGCTTCTGTCATTGCATCCACTTCTCTACCATAGATCTGAATAACGACAGGTCTTTCTTCATCACTGATAGTCAGTTTCTGCTCTGTTTTCTTTACAGCGCGAATCAGTGCATCACTAGATACGAATTCCGTATAAACCATATCAGCCCCGAAACGTTTACACATCAAGCGAAATGATTGATCCGTTACGTCCTCCATCGGAGCAAGTAAAATAGGATTATTTCCTAAATCTATATTTCTGATTTTCATTATCGATATTTATATTGAAACAGGGAGTCTGTCAGACAGTATCCCTGATTTCAGTCCTGTTAGAATATTAGATTGCAAAAATAGTGCTTTTTATCCATTTGTGCTACATTTGCAAAAACGATCAAATTCTCATATTTAATAATATGTCTGAAAGAAAAATAGAAACAGTTCTGACTGAAGATGGAAGTCATACTTTGTATGTTCCCGAATTAGATGAACATTATCATAGTGTGCATGGTGCTGTGCAAGAGTCAGACCATGTATTTATAAAGACAGGTTTTCAAGCCTCTGATGAAGAGATTATTGATGTGTTAGAAATTGGCTTCGGGACTGGTCTGAATGCGATCCTGACCTTGCTGGAGGCTGTGAAGCAAAAGAAAAAAGTTCGTTACACAACGTTGGAACTTTATCCTCTGAATAAGGATTTAATAGAGGAACTTAACTATCCGGTAAAGCTATCGTTGCAAGCTAATACGGAAGATTATTGGGCAATCCAAAATACACCTTGGCTTGAGTCTGAAGGTGAATTTACAGAGATAAATGAGTATTTCTCAATTAGAAAGCTTTATGTAGATTTTACGAAGTTTAATTTCAACTCGAAGTATAATCTGATTTATTTTGATGCTTTTGCCCCTGATAAGCAGCCGGAAATGTGGGAGTCGGGATTGTTTGACAGCATTGCCAATGCAACGCAAAGTGGCGGGATACTAACGACTTATTGTGCGAAGGGTGTTGTACGAAGAGCATTGATCGCTGCCGGATTTATGGTGGAAAGGCTACCGGGACCTCCGGGTAAAAGAGAAATGTTGCGTGGACGAAAGGTATAAACATATAAAAACATAAGATATTATGGTTAAAGTCGGAGATAAAGTGCGATTCCTGAATGCCGTAGGCGGAGGAGTCGTGGCAAAGATTATAAATAAAGATATGATCTCTGTACAGGATGAAGACGGTTTCGATGTGCCTGTACTGATCAAAGAATGTGTAGTCGTAGAAACAGCAAAAACTCAGGCTTCTACTTATAATACTGCGGGTAAAATGGTTGTTGCAACGCCAACAATCAGTGATCGGGTAGAAGAGGAGTTAAATAATGCGACAGATTATGCTGAAACAAAAGAAGGAGAGCAGCTAACTGTTTATCTGGCTTATTTAGCACAGAATATTAAATCTCTGCAACAATCGGATTATGATTGTTATTTACTGAATGATTCCAACTATTTCTTGTTTATCAATTATATGAGTAAAACAGAGACAGGTTGGGTCTCGCGTTATTCAGGTATTGTAGAGCCAAATACCAAAATGTTTTTGGAAGAGTTCGGAAAGAGCCAGTTAAATGATCTTGAAAGAGTTTGTTTGCAAATGGTTGCTTTTAAATCAGGTAAAGCGTTTGATCTGAAAAATCCGATTTCGGTAGAGCATAAGATTGACCCGGTGAAATTCTTTAAGCTTCACTCTTTCAGAGAAAATGAATACTTTGACGAACCAGCTATTCTTTATTCGATTGTACGTAAAGACATACCTGAGAAAGTATTCGAAATCCATGCTCCGGATATTGAGAAAGCAATCCGTGAGAAGATGCGCGAAGATCGTTTGATAAAATCTCCGATCCAAAAGAAAGAGATGAAACAATCAGACTTGATTGAAGTTGATTTGCATATTGAAGAATTAATTGATTCGACTTTAGGTATGGATAATGCTGCAATTCTTGAAGTTCAGATGGATAAATTTAACGAAGTTATGCAGGCTTATCAAAAGGATAAAGGGAAGAAAATCGTATTTATTCATGGTAAGGGCGAGGGGGTATTGCGTAGATCAATTTTAGATGAATTGAAACGTAAATATAAAACATGTACCTGGCAAGATGCTTCTTTCCGCGAATATGGTTTTGGAGCAACAATGGTAATTGTGCGTTAGTCCCGATATAAAAAAAGAAGCTATTGCTGTAAGATCAGCGATAGCTTCTTTTTTTATATCAACATAGATTACTTATATAAAAGGAAGATACAAGGTCGTTTACCTATATCCGGAACATTTTTGCTCCACTCTTTGATTGTTTTTGTTTTGATGAACTCATCTTCGCAGGTAATATTGCAAGCAATACAAAGCTTAGTTTGAGGTCTGCATGTTTTCAAAAGTTCCTCAATCATTTTATTATTACGGTAAGGAGTTTCAATGAATATTTGTGTTTGATCCTCACTGTAAATACGTCCCTCAATATGCTTAATTGCTTTTCCACGTGAGTTACCTTCGATAGGCAAATAGCCAAGAAAAGCAAAACTCTGACCGTTAAATCCGGAGCCCATTAAAGACATCAAAATAGAAGAAGGGCCAACAAGCGGAATAACTTTCATTTGTTTGCTTTGTGCAATAGCGACAACATCAGCACCCGGATCGGCAATAGCAGGACAACCTGCTTCAGAAATAATTCCTATAGCATTTCCTTCAGCTAAGGGTTTTAAGAAGGTTGAGACTTCCTCCGGAGAAGTATGTTGATTCAGTACAAAAAATGTCAGTTCATCAATAATAATAGATGGTTCTTCTTTTTTCAGAAATCGTCTAGCCGTACGAACATCCTCTACAATAAAATATTTTATTTGTTTTACTATTTCCCGGTTGTGAGCAGGTAAAACTTTATTATGTTCTGTATCACCTAATGTAACAGGGATCAGATACAATGCTTTTTCTATCATACTTCTATAGATTAAAATGGGAATTCATTAACTAACTGATCAATTACCCGATGGAAATGATCTTCTATTGTTTGTCCTTTTTTAGGAACAAAGACTTTTAAGCCCCGGGCTTTTGTTGATATATCAATCCGCTCGTTCATCATCATTGGTTCTCCGTCTAAATGAATAACGCCGGGTTTTTCTCGTAAAATACTGATTTTATCTTTTTCAAAAGTACAAATATGACTGTTCATATCAATCATTCGTGTGAATAATTGTAGTGCCAGATTTGGAATATCGATGTAGGTAAACGGTTTCAGGATTGTGACATTCATTTTTCCGTCTTCTATATTTGCTTCCGGAGCTATAAATGCATTATTACCCCATTGAGAAGCATTAGCGACAGTCACCAGAAATGCTTTTTCTTTAATGCGTCCGTCATCTATTCGGATTTCATAGGTCTCGGGTTTGTAATTCAAAAATTCAGTAATGACATTTTTTACATACATAAGGCCACCACGTTTTTTATCTTTGGCAAATTTATAACTCACACGGGCATCAAATCCGACCCCAAAGGTACAAAAGAAGGGTAAATTATTGGCCAAGCCATAATCAATAGTTCGGATATGGTTTTCGCGAATGATTTTTAATGCTCTTTTCGCATACATCGAAATGCCTAGCTCGCGGGCTAACCCATTACCGGATCCCACCGGGATTATGCCAAGAATTGTTTTGGAGTCACGCAGAGAGCGGGCAACTTCATTGATGGTTCCGTCACCTCCAACAGCAATAACAGCATAATAACCCTTGTTTACAGCCTCTTGAGCAAGGCTTGAAGCATGTCCGGGATATTCTGTAAAAACGATTTCATATTCACTGAGATCAAATACAGAAGCTATTAAATCAGGAATATCTACTTTTGAGCGTGTTCCCGAAATAGGATTTATGATATATAAATATTTATTATTCATTTGATAATCAGAAGCTGAAAGAATATTATGAAAATAGAACAATTTATTACTATAAATGCATTATCTTTTTGCACTTTTCTTTTGTATAGAATTATTTTTCTATTTTTGTCCGCAATATTACGGAGATACACGCAGATACACAAGAACTCTGCTATAATCGTAGCATATTAAATTTAAAATATGAAATTACTACAATCAAAATTAGCTTTGTATGATGTGCCTCAAAAGGCTAAAGCTTTAGGAGTTTATCCGTACTTTCGTCAAATCGAGAGCGATCAGGATACAGAGGTATTGATGAATGGCCGTAAAGTCCTAATGTTTGGTTCAAATAGTTATTTAGGGCTGACGAATCACCCGAAGATTAAAGAAGCAGC
>JBOFIZ010000259.1:0-3449 GCA_051650425.1 Bacteroidales bacterium | reverse complement strand
AACTCCTCACTTATAATTGGTGCGGATGAAGGGACTCGAACCCCCACGCCTCTCGGCACTAGATCCTAAGTCTAGCGCGGCTACCAATTACGCCACATCCGCTTGACGATTACGGTTACAAAAGTAGTGCTTTTTTTTATACCTGCAAATTTTCGGCATATTTTTTTTCGGTCTTTTTATACTGAATTTACAAAATAACTACATAAGCACTTATTAATAAACACTATAAGCAAATCATTTTTTTTGATATTTTTTTCTGCAAAATATTCATCAAACAACTATTTGCAGCTATTTTCAGTAAAATGCATCTCTTTAATATCAGGTATTCGAATATTACTCTATTCAAATTCATATCTTAAATTACAGATTAAAGATTAACAGTTGATTTATAAATCTGTTAAATCATAAGATTTTCGAATATTTAAAATATATATTTGCAATCTAATTTATTAAAAAACTATGAAGTCTAATATAACATACATACTATCAGCTTTATTGGTATTTTGCAGTTTGATCTTTTTACATATATCCTGCAAAACTCAAACTGAAAAGAAGCCTAAAATTGCAGTAACTATTTTGCCTCAAAAATATTTTGCGGAAAAATTAACAAAGGACAATTTCGAAATTTTCTGCGTAGTTCCTACAGGCAGCAGTCCTGAATCGTATGACCCATCGCCATCTCTTGTCATGCAACTAGGAAACAGCGATGCATATATGAAAATCGGAACACTTGGCTTTGAGTTAGCCTGGATGGATAAAATCAAACACAACAATCCACAACTCAAAGTTTTTGATTTATCTGAAAGCATTGACGAAATTGAAGGTGGACACATATGCTTGCATCAAGACAGCCATACTGATTGCGATCATGATCATAGTGAACATATTGAAGATATTTCTACTGCAGACCCTCATTATTGGAGTTCTCCGAAAGAAATGCGCATATTACTCAATAATATGTATAAAGCCGTTGTGGAACTTGATCCCGAAAATCAAGAATTCTACAAAAACAATCTTGATTCTTTATTGACCGAAGTCAATCAGGTTGATTCACAAATCACTGAAATACTAAAAAACAAAACAACCGATAGCTTTATGATCTATCATCCTGCGTTGGCATACTTCGCGCGCGATTACGGATTAAAGCAATTAAGCATTGAAGAAGGAGGAAAGGAACCCACTCCTAACCATCTCAAAAGTTTAATTGATTCAGCTCGTGCAAACAATGTTTCTGTTATCTTTGTTCAAAAAGAATTTGATACTAACAATGCGAAAGTCATTGCTCAGGAAACAGGTGCCCAAATTATTGAAATAGATCCTCTAAACTATAATTGGCAGCAAGAGATGATTCGCATAGCTAAAGCTTTTGCTCGTGAATAAACAAATAATAATCCAGAATCTCAACGCGGGATATCACAACAAAACAGTTCTTAACAAAGTAAACCTAACAATAAACAAAGGTGATTTTTTAGGAATTATAGGTCCTAATGGAGGAGGAAAAACAACTCTCCTGAAAGTCATATTAGGCCTTCTTAAACCCATGAGCGGAGAAGTCAGCTTTTACAGAAACAATGAACAAGTCGAACATCTGCAGATTGGCTATTTACCACAACACAATCAGGTTGACAAAGAGTTCCCAATAAATGTAAGAGAGCTTATACAATCGGGACTGACACCAAAAAACAGATTCTTATTCTCTTTAAGCAAAGAACAAAAAGAATCAGTTTCAGACATAATAAAACTCGTTGGATTATCTGACTTTTCAGAAAGTCCATTAGGCGAGCTATCAGGTGGTCAACTACAAAGAGCTTTACTTGGGAGAGCTATAATTTCAAAACCGGAAGTGCTTATTCTGGATGAACCGAACTCCTATTTAGACAGAGATTTTGAAGTGAAATTATATGATCTGCTACAAGAAATAAATAAAAATTCAACAATCATACTGGTTTCTCATAGCATCTCTACGGTCCGCTCAATCGCCCGCTCATTGGCTTGCGTCAACCGCAATTTACATTATCATCCGACAAACAATATTACAGAATCATGCATTTATGACTCATTTCTACAATAAGTAGATATTAGGATAAAAAAATATCTATAAAAATCCATTCACGTCTTGTAGTAATGCTCCGAATTAAGTAGGTTTGCATCTCATGAAAGACAAAAAGCTTTTGTTTTTTGTCCAAACTATTTCGTGACATATATCAAACCAATTAGCTATGGCAATTAAATGTATCGGTATTTTGACTTCCGGAGGTGATGCTCCTGGTATGAATGCAGCAATCAGAGCCGTCACTCGTAGCGCAATCTACAACGGAATTCAAGTAAAAGCAATTTACAGAGGTTACAAGGGGTTAATCACTGGTGAAATTGTGCCATTTAAGACACAAAACGTTAGTAATATTATTCAACAGGGCGGTACTATCTTAAAGACAGCCCGTTGCAAAGAATTTCAAACACAAGAAGGCCGTCAGATTGCATACAACACAATGCAAGAAGAGGGTATTGACGCATTAGTTGTTATCGGTGGAGATGGGTCGTTAACCGGTGCACGCATCTTTGCTGAAGAATTCAATATCCCTATCGTAGGACTTCCGGGTACTATAGACAACGATCTGTTTGGAACAGATACGACTATCGGATACGATACAGCTTTAAATACAATCATGGAAGCAGTCGATAAAATCAGAGACACAGCCTCTTCACACGATCGTTTATTCTTTATAGAAGTGATGGGTAGAGAATGTGGCTTTCTTGCATTAAACGGAGCAATAGCATCCGGAGCTGAAGCTGCGATCATTCCGGAAATGCAAACAGAAGAAGATCAGCTGGCTGAACTTATTCAAAACGGATTCCGTAAATCAAAAAACAGCAGCATCGTTCTTGTTGCCGAAAGCGAACTTACCGGTGGAGCAATCGGATTAGCAGAGCGTGTCAAAAAAGAATTCCCTCAGTACGATGTACGTGTCTCAATCCTGGGTCACCTTCAGCGCGGAGGATCTCCTTCTGCAAATGACCGTATTTTAGCAAGCCGCATGGGTGCAGCTGCTATAGATGCTTTATTAGAAGGACAAAGAAATGTAATGATAGGGATTCAAAATGATCAGATTGTCTACGTTCCTTTTTCCAGAGCAATTAAAAATGAAAAACCAATTAATAGAGAATTATTAAATACACTTCGTATTTTATCTATATAATTGAAACAAATAAACACTTTATAATAAAGAGTTTCGATCTTTTTTATTGGATCGAAACTCTTTTTTTTATTTCCCCATCTTATTATTTCAAATATTACTATATTTATCCGCTATAATACTCAAATCAAAAATTTCATTTCAAATAACATAAGCTATGAAACGAATTTATTTATTCTTTACTTTAATGCTTTTGCTAAGTTCGTTCACTGCTTCAGCCCAATTCGGTAAGAAGTTAGTCGGAAACAACAAGTA
>JBOFIZ010000258.1:0-36338 GCA_051650425.1 Bacteroidales bacterium | reverse complement strand
CTACTGTTTCTTTAGCAGTCCATCCTAAAACATTGTTTGCGTGATCAGGGTTAGCCCATACTTTTTCGATATCACCTTCACGACGACCTACGATTTTGTGAGGAACTTTTACACCTGTAACTTTTTCGAATGTATTGATTAGCTCTAATACTGTCAAACCGCGACCTGTACCCAAGTTGAAAGTTTCAACATTAGCAAGGCTTTTGTTCTCCAACATACGGTTAACAGCAATTACGTGAGCTTTAGCCAAGTCAACTACGTTGATATAGTCACGAATACAAGAACCGTCAACTGTATCATAATCATCACCAAATACGCTCAACTCTTTGCGAATACCCATTGCAGTCTGAGTTACGAATGGTAGCAAGTTTTGAGGCACTCCGTTTGGAAGTTCACCGATTTCGGCAGTCGGGTGAGCACCAATCGGATTGAAATAACGAAGGATGATTGATTTGATCGGAGTTCCTGCGTATACTGTATCGCGGATAATCTCTTCACAAATTTGTTTTGTGTTTCCATAAGGAGATAAAGCCGGTTTGATCGGTGCATTTTCATCAACAGGAAGGATATCCGGCTGACCATAAACCGTACAAGAAGAAGAGAAAACAATTGCTTCTGTGTTAAACTGAGGCATTAGCTCAAGAAGATTCAATAAAGAATCTAAGTTATTGCGGTAGTAAAGAAGAGGTTTCTCTACAGATTCACCAACAGCTTTACTCGCTGCGAAGTGAATAATACCACGGATTCCCTGATGTTTTTCAAAAACTGCTTTCATGGCAGGGAAATCAACGCAATCAACTTGTTCGAATGCAGGACGAATACCTGAGATTTTTTCAATACCGTCAATTACTTCGGCATTTGAATTAGATAGGTTATCAACGATAACTACTTCATAACCGTCGTTTTGTAATTCAACCACGGTGTGAGAACCGATATAGCCGGTTCCTCCGGTTACTAAAATTTTACCTTTCATACTGTAGTATTATATCTAAAAAAATAGAATGAATGAACGTATAATGAAGAAGAGTGATAAGCCATCCGGCTCAAAAGCCAGTCAACTTACCACTCTTAATTATGTATTAATATGCTCTGGCAAATAATACTCGTTGAGCAGAAGGTTTACCGGTAACCATACATTTACCAGGAGTTTTATCACCTTCTAAAGGTATACAACGAATAGTCGCTTTCGTTTCATCTTTAATCAACTCTTCTGTTTCAGGAGTACCATCCCAGTGAGCCAATAAGAATCCACCTTTTTCAAGTTCAACTTTGAACTCTTCATAAGTTTCAACCGTACGTGTATTAGCTGTACGATAATCGAAAGCTTTCTGGAAGATATTCTGTTGAATTTCATCCAACAAGTCAATCAGGTAAGTATCCAGATTATCGAAACTTACCGTTTGTTTAGTCAATGTGTCACGACGTGCCACCTCAACTGTATTGTTTTCCATATCGCGAAGACCCATAGCCAAACGAACAGGAACCCCTTTCAATTCATATTCAGCGAATTTCCAGCCCGGTTTTTTGTTATCCGAATCATCGAATTTCACACGAACACCGGCAGCTTTCAATTTAGAGATCAACGGATCTACTTTATCAGCAATCGCTTTCAATTGTTCTTCTCCTTTATAAATAGGAACGATAACCACTTGAAGCGGAGCCAGTTTCGGAGGTAAAACCAAACCGTTATCATCTGAGTGAGACATAATCAAAGCACCCATCAAACGAGTAGACACACCCCATGAAGTAGCCCAAACATAATCACGACCACCCTCTTTTGTAGCAAACTGTACATCAAAAGCTTTCGCGAAGTTCTGACCAAGGAAGTGAGAAGTACCTGATTGAAGCGCTTTACCATCCTGCATTAAAGCCTCGATCGTATAAGTTTCAACAGCACCCGCAAAACGTTCATTTGCAGATTTCACTCCTTTATGAACAGGAACAGCCATGAAGTTTTCAGCAAAATCGCCGTAAACATGAAGCATTTTCACAGCTTCTTCTTCAGCTTCTTCACGCGTAGCATGAGCTGTATGTCCTTCTTGCCACAAGAACTCAGCCGTACGAAGGAAAAGACGTGTACGCATTTCCCAACGAACTACATTAGCCCATTGATTGCAAAGGATCGGAAGGTCACGATATGACTGGATCCAGTTTTTATATGTATTCCAAATGATTGTTTCAGAAGTAGGACGAACGATCAACTCTTCTTCAAGTTTCGCTTCCGGATCAACAACAACCCCACTGCCATCGGGGTTATTTTTCAAACGATAGTGAGTTACAACCGCACACTCTTTAGCAAATCCTTCAACGTGATCTGCTTCCTTGCTCAAAAATGATTTGGGGATGAATAACGGGAAATAGGCATTAACATGTCCTGTTTCTTTAAACATGCGATCCAATTCGCGTTGCATATTCTCCCAGATTGCGTAACCATATGGTTTAATCACCATACAACCGCGCACGGCAGAGTTTTCTGCCAGGTCGGCTTTGATTACCAAATCTTGATACCACTGTGAGTAGCTCACACTGCGTGGTGTCAATTCTTTTAACTCTTTTGCCATCGTTTTTTCTTTACTATATTTGAAACTACGTTGTATTTATTCAATTTCTCTGAACGTGCAAAAGTAATAAAAAAGAATTTGATTTTTCCCGTTTCTTTCAGCTTTCAATTTATTAATATACATATTCGTTTAAAATCACTCTGTTTTTAATCAGACAAACGTATACACATAAGTCTAATCATGCTTATAATAACCTTCTTATGTGGAAAATAACATATTAAAATAACGCTTCTGAAGCATTTTTGCAACCTCATTAAAAAAACAAGAGACTTTGTATTATTTCATTCGTTTTTGAAATAGTAATGTAATATTTTATCCCGTGATTTGCAGCCGAATTAAAACCAGTATATATGGAACACATCTATTTGATTATTGTTATTTTCCTTGGCTTACTTGCCATATCCGATTTGATAGTAGGGGTAAGTAACGATGCCGTAAACTTTCTGAATTCAGCAATCGGATCTAAGATCGCTCCGTTTCGTACAATTATGTTGGTAGCCGCAATGGGTGTTTTAATTGGCGCAACATTCTCCAGTGGAATGATGGAGGTAGCACGAAGTGGAATTTTCAATCCCGAAATGTTAAGTTTCAAAGAAGTAATGGTCATTTTCATGGCCGTAATGATCACCGATGTTGCTCTCCTGAATATATTCAATAGCTTTGGTCTGCCAACCTCAACTACCGTTTCACTGGTATTTGAGTTACTTGGAGGATCTGTAGCCGTAGCTGTTTATAAACTGATAGGAACAGAAAACGGATTGAGTCAGATAGGAGAATACATCAATACAGCCAATGCATTAGGCATTACAAGCGGTATTCTGATTTCCGTTGCCGTCGCTTTTACGGTCGGTTGTATCGTCCAATATATATCCCGTATTCTTTTCACCTTTAACTATGGAAATACATATCGTTATTTCGGAGGAATATTTGCCGGCATATCCGTAACAACCGTTTTTTACTTCTTAGTAATGAAAGGAGCAAAAGGCAGTTCATTTATGACGAATGAGATGATCTCGTTTATTAACGAACATACAACTACTATTTTACTGGCTAGCTTTCTGATTTTTACTGTCATTTTTCAGGCAGCGATTCTTTTCTTCAAGGCTAATGTGTTTAAATTTATCATATTAGCCGGAACATTCTCTCTTGCCTTTGCATTTGCGGGCAATGACCTCGTAAACTTTATCGGTGTTCCGTTAGCGGGATTAGAATCATATCGCGATTTTGTTGCAAACGGAGCGGGAGACTCTGCCGCATCTATGCTGATGTCCAGCCTGACCGATCCAGTAAAAACACCTACTTATCTGTTATTGATAGCAGGATGTATCATGATTCTGACTCTATACTTCAGTAAAAAGGCAAAGAAGGTAATTCAAACCTCTATCCAATTGAGCAGCCAAAGTCAGGAAAAAGAGAATTTTCAATCAACACCTCTATCTCGTGCAGTAGTTCGTGTAGTTATCAAAGCCTCAGACTCCATTGACCGCTATATTCCGGAATCTGTAAACAGATGGATTGCGGGTCGGTTTATTAAACCAAAATTAGAGCCAGGTGCAGAGGTTTTACCTTTTGACCATATCCGCGCATCCGTAAATCTGGTTGTGTCTGCGATTCTGATTGCTTCTGCAACTTCATTAAAACTACCGCTTTCTACAACTTATGTAACCTTTATGGTAGCTATGGGTACCTCCTTAATTGACGGAGCATGGGGCAGAGATACTGCTGTTTATCGTGTTTCGGGAGTAATCACTATCATCGGCGGATGGTTTTTTACCGGATTCAGTGCTTTTACAGCTGCATTTTTACTAGGAATCCTTATCATGTGGGGTAATTTCTACATCGTTTTCCTACTTGCAGCCTTTGTTATTTACCTGATCGTAAAATCAAACTTCTTCCCGAAAAAAGACGAAGATGAAAATGGTACACTAACGTCTGATTTATTATTCGACATAAGCAGTAAGACAGAGGCATTCAATGCTTGTTACACCCGTATTCAGGATGCGACAGGTCGTGTAATGGTATTATTTAACCATTCGATGCAGCACATTATCGGATATAATCTGAAAGGGTTAAAGGAGGTTCGAAAGGATACAGATGATTTCAATCAATATACCAAGAACATCAAGCGAAATATTCCGGAGATTATGAATAGTCTATCAGAAGAGTCTGTTGAGGCAGGGCATTATTACGTGCAAATATTAGATCAGATGCGTGAAATTGCACACAGTCTGACATTCATAGCTCAACCTAGCTATGAGCATATGAATAACAACCATACGCCATTTCACGAAGAGCAGACAGTAGCCTTACGATTGATGCAAAACAAGTTCAACAATTACTTTATCATCATAAACAAGTATCTTTCGGATAAGAACTACGAAGATCTGAACCTCGTTTTTAATGAACGGGATGAGATACTGGAGTTAATTGTCGAAATGCAAAAAGAACATTTACGCTATTTACGTGAATATCACGTATCGACAAAAAGCAGTGTTTTGTATCTGGCGATTCTCAATCAATCAAAAAATCTGGCGATTCACATGGCTTCGCTTATGAAAGCACTAAGAGCTTTCTACTATTATAAAAGAAATATCTGATCTTAAGAATACCTCAAAGAGTCTTTAAAGCCTTAAACTTTGAAGACTCTTTTTTTTGATTCAAAAAGCTCTGTTTCGCTTTGTGTGCATATAGGTTATTATTACTTTTGAATCGAAATACATAAAAATATGAACATCACTGAAATATATAGATTTATAACAAAAGAAGAGCTTTTAGTTATAGCGGTATTCTTACTGATCGTATTCCTGCGGGGATTCTATATTTATTTAATGCGAAAAGCGATTTACCGGCAGCATGGAAAAAACGGAACAGACTCGACGCCCCTGTCGGTTATTATTTATGCATGTAATGATGCAGATAATCTTAAAAGCAACTTAAAAGCCATATTGAAACAAGACTATCCGGAGTTTGAAGTGATTGTTCTAAACGATGGATCGACCGATGATACAAATGATTTACTCAAGTATTACGAGCGAGATTATCCGAATCTTTATCACACCTATTTGCCAGAAGAGGCAAAGACACAATCCCGAAAAAAAATGGGCCTGAATGTTGCTATTAAAGCGGCACATTATGACTGGATCGTTATGACGACAGCCAACTCTAAGCCTGCATCGAATCAATGGTTAAAGACCCTGGCGCGAAATATTGATTCAGAAACAGATATTGTTTTAGCTTATTCAGGAATTAAGTCTGAGAAAAAAGGTGGGCTCTATTTCCGGTTAAGCAATCTGATTTTTCAAATCAAATATTTAGCAGCTGCCCGTATAGGAAAACCATATATGGGGGTTGGGAATAACCTGGCTGTGCGCAAGGAAGTTTTCAAGCAACGTTTGTTTCATGGCATACTTAATCTGCCTTTTGGTGAAGATGATATCCCTGTAAACCGTATTGCAAATAAACAAAACACCTCTGTCGAGTTATCTCCCGAATCAGTAGTCAATGTATATTATTCTGATTTAGCTTTAGGCTGGAAAGAGCGCACGTTAGCGTATGCCGGAGCACGTAAATATTATACCCAAAAAGGATACCGGATATGGAGTTCCGAATCCCTATTTCGTATTTTATTTTGGGGTATCCTCATTTACAGTGCGTGCATGGGATATTTTGCTAACTGGCTATACAGTCTTATCTTTTTTAAATTTGCTCTATGCTATTACTTATTTCTGTATTTCAGCATTAACCGGATTGGCAAACAATTCGGAGAGCCCCGATTCGGGCTGACGCTTTTAAAGCGCGAATTATTCCAGCTATTCATTGATCTTTATTATAAAAAGAAGGGAAGAAAATATACATGTTGAATGAATTTATAGCAGATCTTTTAGCTATTCACAGCAATCCGAATGACGCATTAGACAAAAGGTATAAGAAACTACGGCTATTACTGAACAGATATGTTCTTATTCAGACAAAAAATGACGGAGTCAGTTATCCGAATGCGGCAGCACGTCTCGAAAATCTGATGAAAAGATGCGAACTCCCTCCGACTCATCGTATCCGTATCAATTCTTTTCGGGTTAAAACCAATAAAGACAATATACACACTTCTGCATTTAAAGAAGACGAATATATTACAGAACTATATGCTATTTATGCACTAATACAACGAATTGACGGTATCAAAATCGAACAGCAACTCTTTGAAGAGGTATTTAAAACAAAGGTTCCTCATAAAGAGTTTGTTGCCAGAATCAGGCAAAAAAAAGACCGGGAAATAAACAAACAGGTTATTCCGGTACGTATAGACTCAATCGATCCTGAGGATGATTTTATTCTTTATGTAATCCGGGACGATGAAGAAGAACATAAAATAGCTATTTCACTGGATGAAGATTCCAGATATATCCGTGAGTTACCTCAGGGCATAGCTTTGAATCTCATTTTCCTTCATAAAGCTAAACCTGTACAGGAGGAAGAAGATTTATTTGCCCGATATACACCGGATATAGTAGTTGTAGAGCCTAATTATCTGTTTGATATCAGTTCGCTTGCAGAATGCTACAAACCCTATGGACATGATCCTATGAATTACACGTTTTCGCGGCTTACTCAAGTCGAGAATACCCGTCATATCTTATTAGGAAACGTAGCCAATTACTTTTTAGATGAATTGGTAAATGAATCCGAAGAAGAGCCTGTCCAATATATTGATGTGATGAAAAGATTATTCAAATATGCTCCTTTTGAATTCTCTACTTGTGAAGATCTCAATGATCCTGCTATTGAAAAACAATTCTTTATGGATTGTAAGGCTCAATTTGACTTAATAGCAAAAATGGTCCGTGAGGATTTTCTGAATCCGAACTATGGTATTGATCGTACAAAGGCTATTCTGGAACCTTCCTTCCTTTGTCACTCACTGGGTCTGCAAGGACGTCTGGATCTTCTTTTGGATGATTATTCCAAATTCATCGAGTTAAAATCGGGGAAAGCCATGGAATACGACGGAAAGATTACTCATCGCGAAAATCATTTCGTACAAATGATGCTCTATTTTGCCGTTCTGACTTTCAATGCGGGAATGGATTCAAATGATATACAGGCTTATCTGATGTACTCAAAGCATGGATTTCTATATCCCGAAAAACCATATTGGCGACTGGTTCGTGAATCTATACAATTACGAAACAAAATTGTAATCAATGAGTTAAATGTCACATTAAATAATTCGATTGAGTACACGAACCAATACCTGAACTCTATAAATCCGGAGAATCTGAACCGCCAACAGCTTTCGGGCAGATTCTGGGAAATTTATCTGCGACCTCCTATTGTTGAATTTTCGGAGAAGCTTGCAGAGATGACAATTGAAGAACGGGCTTATATAGACCGCCTTTACACGTTTATATCTAAAGAATTGTATTTATCTAAAGTAGGAGGAAGTGCTTCGCACGATTCTAATCGGGGCAACTCAATGCTTTGGGAATCTCTTTGGGAGGAAAAAATAGAGTCCGGCGAAATCCTGTATGATCTTGTTTTAGAAAATTCGTATATTGACAATAACATCCATTATCTGGAGCTGAACATACCTGATTATGATGGAGAACTACTGCCTAATTTCCGGACTGGTGATGTAGTAATTCTTTATCCTCGTATGAAACCAGAAGATAATGTTACCAACAATCAGATCCAAAAAGCATCTATCATACAGATACAGGGAGCTAAATTAGTATTGCGTCTGAGAAACATCCAAAAACATGCAGAACTGTTTTCTTCCAAACTGAAGTATGCAATGGAACATGATTTTATGGATGTCGGATATACTTCTATGTATAAAGGCCTTGCTGCTTTTATCAGTGCAAGATCCGATCGAAAACAACTCATATTGCAAGGTGCTCCTTACCGGAAAGAGTTAGTGAGTGAATCCAATAAACAGGAACCCGATCTTGACCGCATTGTCCGTAAAGTCCAGCAGGCGAATGATTACTTTTTGCTGGTAGGTCCTCCGGGAACAGGCAAAACCTCACAAGCTTTACGTCGGATGGTGGAGCATTATTATACTCATACCGATGAAAATATCTTATTGCTATCCTTTACGAACAGAGCTGTCGATGAGATCTGTCAGATGCTTTCGACCTTTGACAATCTGGAGTATGTGCGAATAAGTTCCGAAAGTGCGTGTGAACCCGAATATCAGGATCATTTGCTGGAAAACTTTCTGGATGGATGCAACAACCGTAAACAAGTAAAAGACAAACTGGAGAAATGCCGTATCTATGTCGGTACTGTCTCTTCTTTAAGCAGCAAGAATGCTCTTTTCGGCATTAAACATTTTGGCATTGCCATGATAGATGAGGCTACACAACTGTTGGAACCGCAACTACTGACATTGTTATGCGCTAAAGATAAAACAGGAAGAAATGCAATCGATAAATTTGTATTGATCGGTGATCACAAACAATTACCAGCCGTTTTGCTCCAGTCGGAGAAAGATTCGGAAATTAAAGATACAAATCTACGGACATTAGGGTTTTCAAATTTCAAAGAGTCACTGTTTGAACGACTCTATCGAAAAGCCATTGCCGAGGAAGATGAAATACATCTGGATATGCTTGTACGCACAGGCAGAATGCATCCGGAGGTAGCCGATTTTCCAAACAGATTCTTTTACGAAGGAAAGTTACAGCCCATTCCTTTGCCACATCAGTCTGAGGAATTATGCTTTACATACCGTTCTGAGGATAAACTTACAGAAGCTTTGGCTGAATCGCGTGTCGCATTCTTTCATGCAGATCCTGACCCCGAAGCCACATCGGTAAAAACAAACCGGAATGAAGCACGTATTATAGCGAAAATGGTTAAGCAGCTTCAGGTACTCCATCGCGAAGCGGACATTCCGTTTGACATACATGAGCAAATCGGTATTATTACTCCTTACCGAAGTCAGATTGCATTGATTCGTCAGCAACTGGCCGAAGCCGGGATTGAAGATACCGAGCGAATGATGATCGATACAGTCGAACGATTTCAGGGTTCGCAGCGCGATATCATTATTTATTCATTCTGCATCAACCGGTATTATCAGTTTGACTTCTTGTGCAATACGATCGAAGAGAATGGCTATCTGATTGACCGCAAGCTGAATGTAGCTATGACCCGTGCCCGCAAACAATTATTTTTGGTTGGTAATAGTAAAATATTACGCAGGAATGAATTATATTGCGAGCTGATAAAAACATTTAAAGAAATCTTTTTTATTCAACCCGATTAAATTAATATTGATAATGTCTGAGATTAAAATCATTAAAGGCGAAATTTACACAGATGCCAGAGGAGTAATCAAACATGTGAATGACTTTGACCTGAAGGATGTTTGTCGTACTTATGCAATCCATCAGAGTGATCCTTCCGTTGTACGTGCCTGGCATGGTCACCAATTCGAAAAAAAATACTTCTTCGTTGTAAAAGGATCTTTCACCTTTGCTTTTGTCAAAATCGATAATTGGGAAAATCCATCCGATGACTTAGTACCTACCATCATTCAGGTAGATGCCAGCAAAGAAAGCCAGGTTATCTGTATCCCTGAAGGATATGCAAATGCCGTTAAAGCTAACGAACCGGACTCTATCGTTATCGTTTACTCCGGCAAACGGATGGATGTAGCAGTATTAGACAGTTGGAGATGGGATAAAGACAAATGGGTGGATTGGAGTAAATACTAATCTCTTTCGAAACACACAAACACAGAACAATAACATATACATTATCGATTGATTCATGAAAAAAATCTTATTTCTTTCTTGCCTTGCTGCATTAGCAAGCACCTCATGCGTAAGCAAGAAAACGTTTCTTGCATCTGAAAGTGCGCGTATTGAGGCTCAAAACAAAAACGAATCGCTTAGCCGGGAGTTGGGCTTATCCAAATCCAGTGTCGACCGACTGTCAAAACTAATGACACAACTTGCTGCCGATACGACTGAATTAGGAAAACAAGTCCGCAGTTATCAGGCTATGCTTTCTAAAAACATGAGTCAGCAGGAAAAGTTAGATGCTATGCTTCAACTCAAACGAAGTGAGCTGGATGAACGTGAAGCTACAATCAACGAGCTGCAATCTATGATCAATGCGCAGAATGAACGCGTTATGTCACTTCTGCAAAGTGTACAGGATGCTTTGCTTGGTTTTAGCAATGAAGAGTTAACAGTTACTCAGCATAACGGTAAGGTATATGTCGCGATGTCTGACAAACTTCTTTTCCAATCGGGTAGTGCCAGACTGGATAAACGTGGTATCGAAGCTCTTGCCAAACTTGCTCAGGTATTGAATACGCAAACCGATATCGATGTATATATTGAAGGACATACGGACAGTAAGCCGATTAATACTGCTCAGTTCAAAGACAACTGGGATTTGAGTGTAATCCGTGCTACATCTGTAGTGCGTATCCTTACTAAAGACTACGGAGTTAATCCTCTTCAGATTGTACCGAGCGGACGAGGCGAATTCTCTCCGGTAGCTGACAATGAGACTGCCGACGGAAGAGCTAAGAACAGACGTACCGAAATTATCATGGCTCCGAAACTCGATAAGCTGTTCGAAATTTTACAATAAGAGTAGTTGTCCTGAATAAAAGACATACAGAAAGTAAAAGAAGTACATCCCCTATTGCCGGACTTACCAGCTACAGGAGGTGTACTTCTTCTTATTTTAAACGACTGTTTCTTATCCATTCATTATTAAAAAAGAACATTATTCACATTTAATTCATCCCTTTCAGGTTATTATTTATTTTATTGGAATATATATTTATATTTGCACATATAATACCAGTATGTTATTTTACATAAATGGCATATCAATAGAATAAACTGACTATGAGAAACATCCCTCTGGACTGGCTGAGAGGCATTTGCGCAATAGCAATCATGCTTTATCATTTTTTCTTACCGGCTACGATTGCTAATCCTTTGAACCGATTAGGCATTTATGCAGTTTCAATCTTCTTCATCCTTTCGGGATTAAGTCTGGCAATGAGCTGGAATAACAAGCAGTTAAACAAACAAAACACGAAAGTATTCTTTCTTAAAAGGTTTTTGAGAATATATCCCCTATTTTCCATTATTTGCCTTCTGACTTTTCTTTCCAAATATATAAGTAATCAACCTCTAAGGCTTGATACACTCTTCTCTAATCTATTTTTGTATTTCTCGGTCATCCATCCGGGAGACTATTATGCAGTCGGAGCCTGGTCTATTGGAAACGAAATCGTATATTATATATTCACACCTGTAATTATATATGGATATAATCATCATTTACGTACGGGAAATATTCTTTGGATTATATCCATCCTTATCAGTCTGATCTTTAGCTACAACTTATTGAATCCTCAAGTGCCACTCATGGAACAGTGGGATACTTATATCAATCCGTTTAACAATCTGTTTTTGTTCGTGTCGGGTATAGCTCTCTATTATAATACAACCAATCTGAAAGTAAATAAATCTATTGCTATAGCGGCAATTATTCTATTGTCTTCTTTAATTTGCTTCTATCCTTTATCCGGAAGCAATCAATCTGTGATTATTGCAGGTTCCATACGCATATGGCTTTCTGCGGCTTCAATTTCCTTAGTCTTTTTTATTTACAAATTAAATATAACAAAGGCCGGATTTATCGGTAAATTCTTTGAACAGATAGGTATTGCAACTTATGGCATCTATTTAATTCATCCCATTATGCTTACAATTATTGGCTTTATCTTCAAAAAGACAGGGCTTTCAGATAAACTACTCTATTACAGTCTGACTGCGGCTTCCACAATTATGTTAGCTTTACTGAGCTACTATTATTTTGAAAAACCGATCATGAATCTGGCTAAGAAATTCACCTCACAAAGTATATGCAAACGGCCGGAAGAAGATATATCGGTATCGGAAGATTACGTCAAATAGCTATAATAGAAAAAGCGCAGTCAGTCAGAGCTGATTGCGCTTTTCTATTATTTTTCTTTCGTACGGGGTACATAAGAAAACGGATGTGTTTCAATAATCGTTATATTATTTTTTCCGACCAACTTACGGATTGGTTTCAGAAAACGTAGTTCTGCATTAGAACAAAGAGAAATAGCTGTCCCTGTATTCCCTGCCCGACCCGTACGTCCTATCCGATGAATATACGTTTCAGGATCATTTGGCAATTCGTAATTGAAAACAAATCCCATATCTTCAATATCTATACCGCGGGCAGCCAAATCTGTCGCAACAAGCAAATCTGTTTCGCCACTTGTAAAACTTTGGAAGGCTTTCCGACGCTCAAACTGTTCTTTATTTCCATGTAAAGACGAGGCAGAAAAACCGGCTCTGTTCAGTTCCGAAGTCAAAGTTTCGGCATCCTGTTTAGTGCGGACAAAAATCAAAGCCGTTTTCACTTGTCGCTCAGTCAATATATGAATAAGAAGTTTCAGCTTATTCGGTTTATCTACATAGTATGCTGTCTGAGTGATCAGAGACACATCCGGCTTAGCCTCTACCAGGTTAACTGTTGCCGGGCGATAAAGGATTTCCTTTCCTAGTTTAATCGTTTCGGGTTGAAGAGTCGCTGTAAACAATGCTGAACGCTTTTTACGAGGCAATCCCAAAACAATTTTACGAATGGTTCCGATAAAGCCCATATCCAGCATTAAATCGCCTTCATCAATGACCAGCCATTCAAGTTTACGAAAATCGATCGACCGATTAGCTTGTAGATGATGTAAACGACCCGGAGTCGCTACAATAATTTCAGCACCCCGATCAACACTGTCTAACTGATCTTCGATAGACTCGCCACCTATTATTACTGCACAACGCATACGTGCAAATAAAGTCAAACTGTCTATTTCATCTGCTATCTGAATAGCCAGCTCCCGTGTAGGAGCCAGAATAAGAGCTTTCACACCTTTGCCCGACGTTGAATTAATCAGGTCTTGCAGCAATGGTAAAAGAAATGCTACCGTTTTACCTGTACCCGTTTGAGCACAAGCTAACACATCTTTCTTATTCATCAATAAAGGAATCACCTGTTCTTGTACGGGTGTCATTTCTTTATATCCTTTGCGGCCAATAGCCTGCAATAAAGGGTCTGCTAAATTAAATGATTCAAATGTCATGCTGTAAAGATACTACTAAGATATTGATTCAATGATCTTCACCTTCAAAATATAGATTTTTCACATATAAAAATCCCGTAATAAGAGAGCTTAACTCAACTTATTACGGAATCAATTATAAAGAAATTAGTATTTCAATGTATTATTCAAATGAAATCGGATTCTCTTTTTTCAAACGCGGATGCTCATCCATATCTTCTTCGTAGAAGAATTTCTCTTCGCCAAATGCTGGTTCGAGCTGATCCAGCCAGGTTGCTTTCGGATCATATTTTGCAAAGAACGGAACACCTACCCAATTCGGATTACGTCCCTGAAGAAAATTCAACACAAAAACTTTCTCTCCTTTTACCTCTGTCACACCCAAAAGCTGTACCTTACCCGGGAATGCACTCATACTTGGTCCGCGTACCGTACGGCAAACACCGCTCACCATAGAATAAGCGTCTCTGAAAATACGCCAGCAGTTTTCAATCGGAAGTTCGAAGAAATGACGTGAACCTGTATCACGGGCAATAAACATATAATAAGGAATACATCCTAAATCAACTTGTTTACGCCACATTTCTGCAAAGATTTTCGGATCGTTATTGATATGTTTCAATACCGGAGTCTGAGTACGGATCTGAGCACCTGTAGCACGAATTTTTGCAATCGCTTTTTGAACAGCTGGAGTTGATAACTCAACCGGATGATTAAAATGAGCCTGAATAGCCAGATTGCGACCTGATTTAACGATTTTCTCAAACAATTCAATGATTTCATCTGAATCTTTATCCGTCAGATAACGATATGGCCAGTAACCTAAAGTTTTTGTACCAATACGAATTGTATGGATATGCTTAAACTCATCTGTCAGTAACGGCTCAATATATGCTTTCAGAATAGAAGCGCTCATCACCATCGGATCACCTCCCGTAAAAAGAAGATCTGTCACTTTCGATTGAGATTTCAAATAGGAATATAATAAGTCAGATTCCTTCATTGCAAATTTAAGTCCGCTCATTGCAGAAAACTGCGGCCAACGGAAGCAAAAGGTACAATATGCATGGCAGGTCTGACCCTGACTTGGAAAAAACAGAACTGTTTCCCTGTATTTATGCTGTATGCCTTTCAATTTAATATCACCTAAGTAAGGAACATTGTGTTCTTGTCCCGCCGGATTAGGATTTAAACTTAATCTGATATCATTAACCAATGCATCTAACTCACTTTTATCTGCACCGCTGTCAAGGAGTTGCTTTACACGTTTGTAATCTTTCGCTTTAAGCATTTCTGCCCGTGGAAAAGTTAGTGTAAAGATTGGATCATTTGGAATATTATTCCAATCAATTAATTCATTAACAACATAGCTATTTGTTTTAAATGGCAATACTCTTCCAACTACCTCAATAGCTTCTATTATTTTTTCATCCAGACCTGCGATCTGCGGTATGCTCTTATAATTAGCGAGCGTAAACGATTGATAGGCTTTACTCATAAGCAATAAAAATTTATATATGTGTGTAGAAAATTTGATCAACAGCATATTAATTATACTGTGGGGTATTAGATATTACTGTTGATTTTATTCGATCTCTAAAGATAGTTCTTTTTATTAAAATAAACAACTTTATCCTGCATATAGTTGAATATAACCGAAAAACGGGTTCAATATAAATGCAAAGAGAGCGTGTTTCCCAAAACAGGAAAACACGCTCTCTTTGCATTTACATTTATAAAAATTAGAAAGGATAACCCACGGCTAAATGGAAAGCCAATCCGTCTTTAAACTTACTTATATTATAATATCCTGATTTATTGGGATTCGGATAAGGTGTATGAATTGCAATCCCTAAATCGCCTCGTATTACCAGAAATTGTAAATCATAACGTAATCCAACTCCTGTACCCAAGGCTATATCTTTCAGGAATGTACTCCCCTTTAGCTGCCCTCCCGGTGTATGCGGATTATTCTTCAATAGCCAGATATTACCAGCATCAACAAATACGGCTCCATGCAGATCTCCTAACAATGGGAACCTATACTCCATATTCATTTCTAATTTAAAGTTACCCACCTGATCCAGGTATGCATTCTTTACTTCTGATGAAGGACGATAACTACCGGGACCTAAACTACGAATAGTAAATGCACGAATCGAATTGGCTCCACCAATATAAAATTGCTCATTGTATGGCATTACTTCAGAATTACAATATGCATGACCTATGCCAACCAAAAGTCGACTTGCAAGTACTGTCTTTCCGGGCAATCCCTTATAAACAATAAATTCAGTTGTATTTTTTACAAACTGAGAGAACTCATTATTAAATATCTTTTTATGCGTTTGCTTGTTTCCAAACAAAGTCATCAAACCATTCAAGACATTTCCTGCAGAGCTAAATGTATTTTGCCATACAAACTTATTACTCGCATTATCGCCATAAGGTGTATCATAGGTCAGTGTATAACTTAACATCGGTATAAACTGATTCTGAAAACTCTGAGCAATCGCTGAATTCTGATTCAAAGTCTCCTGAAACGACTGCGACTTATTTAGCATATAGTTATAGTTCAGCCGGAACAAAGTCAACGAATGAAACCATTTCTTAGATGTTTGAAAATCGTAGGTAATTGATGTTCCAAAAGTCACCATCCGGAAATAACCGGCTCTGTTTAGAAAATCTTCGCTGAGATCAATCGTTGTTTTATTAGGATATCTGAAAAACTTCGGAACCATAAAAGAAGGTACCAGCAAACGAGGTACGTTCAGTCCTGCACTCAATTGTAATTCGTATGAATTGATCAGATTCTTATTCTGATTTGCATCGGTTTTGGGTCCTGTTTGCCACTCATAAGAACCTTTAAATTTCAAAGACAAGCTTTCTCCGCCTTTAAATATATTTTTCCACGTTATACCCGCAGTCAAACCCGGTCCGACCTGACTATTTGATTTATAAACCACATCAAACTCAGCCTCTACCTCAAAAGGAGCATCTAACGTTGCGTCAATACGCATACTTAAATCATTCGGAGCAGTCAGTGTATCAGGGTTAAACTGAATATTTACTGAATTAAAAGCATTCAAACGATAAAGATTCTGCATAGTCAAGTTCTGCTGATCCTGATTAAACAGTGATCCCGAACGCAACAATATCGCTTTATGCAATATCCATGGCTTTATTTTCAACTTCTTATTATAATGAATATTCATGCCCCGGTATTTGAGCATCTGCTCATCTGTCGTATCACGGGAATGCAGATAAACATCGATTTTATCTATATAATAAGGTTCCAGTAAGTTATTTCCGATATCTTCTTTACGAAGAAGTCTCAATTGCACCTTTTGGGGTGCAGCGACCGTATCTGCCAGATAAGTTAAAAAATCGGGTCTGAAATAGTAATATCCCATATCCTTCAACTTATTGGTCATCTTATTTTGTTCCGCTTCCAGGTTAGCAACATTAAAGTTCTGTCCTGCCTGTAATTGAGGAGAAAGAGGTGTAGCACTAATAATTGAATCGGCCGAAGTCGTATTAGGAATAACAGCAACGGAATCTAATACATAAGGCTCTGTAATATTAATCTTATATAAGATCTTAGCCTTTTTCGGGTTCTTTTTATCTTTCAGAATTTCATAGGTCGCATCTGATTTGAAATGCCCGTAATCATCCAGCATGTTCTCTACGACCTTTGTCCGAAGCTCAGGCTTTACATTAGAAACCAGCACAGGAGGCTTAGCCAGCATTTTATAGAGCCAATGTCTGAACCCTTTTTTCTTTTCAGTATATAAATAATTATATGCCCATAAGCCTACGGGGAAAGGAATACGTATAGAGCTACTTCCCAACAATGCATTATTAGGCGGATAATCCAACGGAGATGAAAGAGTTGATTCCAATTCGGGATTCAATTTCATATCTTTGGGTTTATCAATCTCAATTTTTTTGATTCCGGTATAAAGCTCTTCCCCCTCCGGTATCAGCTTGGTTGTCGAACAAGCTGATACCAGAATAAGTAAAAAGAACAGATATAGTATTCTATATTTCATAATGTGTATTAATCATTTGATTTCTTTGGTTCATATAAAGCCGGATCTGTCAGTGCTTTTGTTTTGTCTTCTTCCTCCTTTTTCCGCTTCTCAGCCTGACGCTCCATTGCTCTTTGTTCTCTAACCGCTTTCGGTGCTCTGAAGCGGAAGATATTTCTAAACTTATATAGTTTACGACGTATCGCTACCCCTAAACCAGTTTCTGTAATTTTTCCTTCAAGTATATTATCGTAATTCGTATGATGGAATAACTTCATATATAAATTACCACTTTTATCCAATCGGTAATCAATTGACAAGTCATCTATAAAGTTCTGATCCTTCGCTATTTCAGGATCACTACCCGTAGATACCCTTCCACCAACATTTACCGTAAACCGGTCATTCAAAAAGCTCTTAGAGAATTGTACACTATAGTCAGTTCTGTTGCCACTATTTTGAGCAAAATTCTCAACACCGAAACTCAGATTAACACCTTTCAGATTGTTTCGTGCCCATTGATTAACCTGTGATTCAAGGAATCCGGTCAATGCATTAGTTGCTGTATTCGATGCTGAACCTCCGCCTCCGCCAAATGACGGTGCTCCGTACAGAATCAGATTCATGGCTGTCTGCCCTCTTTGCTCAAGAGTTTGCGATGCAAGTTTATTTTGCCAGGTCAGATTATCCGGTGCCGAAGCGTCAAATACAATAGACATACTCTCTAACGGATTCTGGATACGTACAATAGCATTAAAGGTTACAATCTGGGAGTTATTCGTACCTCCTCCATCTGAAACGGATGCACGAATTTTTTCGATGGCCGTAATATTTAAAACAGGATTCAGTAAATTACCATTCCATTGTACATTACTACCTTCCTGGATATTAAATACCTTGGCTCCGATCACAGGAATATTATAGACTACAGTTCCTCCCGTCAAGGCATATTGTCCGGATAATGAGTTTGTACCCTCTCTATTCATCAGATAAGTAAGCACTCCGCCACCTATAAGATTCACACGGTTACTTCCATCTGTCGATAAATCAATATTCAGTTTTACACCCTGATCGATGTTCGCTACAAACAGAAGATCCATACCTTCAAGTTCATTGATCTTCTGAATTTTCCCAAATACAACATTAGCTGTATCACTGAAATTCACAAAACGAACCAGTTGTGCCATTTTATTTTGTGTATCTAACGCTGACTCCTGCATAACATAAGTCAGGTTAGTCTGATTTAATAAATTCAGATTTCCACGCACAACCAGTCTATTCAATGCTCCTTTTACGGTTGTATTAATGTTAATGAAAGCCTTGCCATAAACCATTGATTTCTCAGTTTGCGGAGCATTCAGTAATTGGAAATTTGTTCCTTTTAAAGTCAAATCTGTATAAATATAATCCAAACGTCTTAAATCAACATCCCCTGTTAAGACTAATGGTGAGTTTTTAGACGAATACAGCTTGTACGAATCAAACTTAATAAAGTTATCTCTTACATAAATTGGCTGCTGATCGAGTGTAAATGTTGAATTAGCAGGAATAACGTACAACGAGGTACTATCCAATTTCAATTCACCATTAATCAGTGGATCTTTCCCATTCTGAACCATAGATATATTCCCTACCAGATAACCATTCAAAGAAAGCAAGTCATTTGGTATAAATGGATTTGCTGTTTTCAATGGTAATTTCAGGAAGTCCACTTTCAGATTCATACCTTGTTTAGTCGAATCATTCAATGTACCTGTAACAACCATTGCTTCTTTATTATCAACATATAAAGCCGATTTAATATGTGGCTCTTTACGCTCATTCACAGAATAAGCAGCATCCAGTTTAATATTACCTACATTCTGATTATTATAGATAAAGTCAACAATCTGGAATGATCCGTTTGAATTGAACATTTGATTTTCAGAGTACACACCTAACTGGGTATTCAAAAGTCCCTGCATCTGTGGTAAATAAGGAATGCTCTTTGAAATCTCCTGTAGATTAATACCATCTATATCCAGTATAATTCCATCATGTCCTCGTGTACTATCCACCGAGTATGCATGTATGCGTGCTATATCGCCACTCAATAGTAAATCTGCACTAATCTGTTTTGTTTTTGATATGCTGATGTAGTTATTCGCATTTAACTTCCATGGACGATTTGCTATAATCGGCGTTTCAGGAAACAGATTTAAGCGTAATGCCTGATCTTCCACACCTACAACAAAGCCCAGATCCAATCCCGTTACTCCTTTTTGATTGGTTTCGTGAATTTTAAGCGTTAATCCTTTTTCATCTACAAAACCATCCGCACATAAATGGAACGTAAACTGCGGATTATTTAATCTGTTTGCCGCTACAAAGTCAAAATTAATCTTATTACTATCCTGATTCGCTACAAATTGGATCGTATCAATAATATTCTGTTTCGATTGAAAATCGTTTAACAAACAATTCAGCCTCAGACCCTCCTGTGGATTAATCATACCCTGAACAAAAGTACTGCCAATGAACATATAATCCTGGGCGAGATATGCATTTATAATATTATTCTTTCCTGCAGTCAGCTTAAAGTTAACATCCGGATAGAACTCCTTCAGTTCTGCGAAATTGATATGCAGCGTATTCAATTGTTTTGACATTTTCTTATTCGCATTTTCCAATGACGTCATAGAAGCCAGGATGCTCTTCGGAGAATGAGCCTCAAAACGCATATCTCCTGAATTCATATAAGCATAGAACAGCGAATCTGAATTCATAACATCATAGTTCAGCGAAATTTTAGGATATGTTGAATTCATAAATTCAAGCTCCTGAATCTGGATATCACCCTTACCCCCGAATTTCTGTTTTAAGTCAGTTACAAACGTAGTTTTCCACTCAAATGCTGTTTTGAATGGAGAGTTCCATATTTTCAACGCCTGCAGATTAATATTATTTGCATCCAGAGCTAGCTCAACATTTATAAGATCTTGCTTGATGGTACCGGTAAGAGTCGTTTCAAAATTCAGATCTTTATCCAGCATTTTTCCGTTAAGTTTCAAATACGAATCAAGCAATGACGCATTCACAACCAGACCTCTGTAAGTATAATCCATGAGATCTAAGCGATTCAAATTCAAATCCAGTTGTGTTTTGGTTGTTTGTTTAAAGAAATCAAAACCTTTACCGTCTGCTTTGAAGGTCCCATCAACCAAATCAATCCCCATTGAAGGCAGAAATTGTTTAACAGAAAATGTATCTGATTTTAGAGTCAAATCATACACTTCCGAATCAATATTCAAATCTCCGCCAATATTAATTTTACCCTTTGGTGTTTGTACATCGATAGTAGGGGCTACTTGTCCGTTATTTGCTATTATATGTGCTGACAAAGAGAATTTTTCCGGGAAAGAGATTGTTTTCTTTAAAGTTACCGGTAAAAGCTTTTCGAAACTTTCCGGGTCATATCCTCTGAAATCAAAATGCAGATTTCCACCCAGACGTTTAAAGTTATGGATACTGGATAACAGTCCATTCGCTTCAATCGAAAAACAGTGTGGATAATTCATTTGCAGTTGGTTTATCTCAATCTGATTATTTCGTCCACGAATATTTGCATCCAGCGTTAAATATGCATTTTCAGGAAGAATTGAATCAACCGGGTTAGCACCTAGTAATGAATAAATATCATTCGTTGCCAGCTCTCCATTAGCCAGCAATGCAAGTTTTTTTATTCCAAATGAATTATTGATAGTTGTCCAGTCCAGAGAACCGTTAAAGTTTAATTTACTATATTTGGTTTTGAATTGTACATCCTTTACTTCCAATGCGTTTGTATCAACTTTAGCATATCCTTTAAATTGAGTGATTGCTAACTCAGGAGTCAATTCCGCAGTAACACTCTTAATTGTCATATAAGATGTGATTCCTCTGTTATAAAGCGAATCAGCATTGATATTTATGTTCCGTATAAACATGTGGTTTGTATCAAAACGATTTGAGTCACTCTGATAACCTCCTATATGCATTTCATAATAATTGTTTTCAATATAGGCCTTTGCCAATGAAATCTCCCAAGGTAGCGAAGATACTGTATCAGCTGGTAAAGTCGTTGTCTGCACATTCGTTGAGTCGGTCGATTCAGGCATAATAATCGTGTACTTCCCGTTTGAAATACGAATCGAATTAGCAATTACTTTCTGATTTAACAAATCAACCATCCCTTTTTTAAGGGAAGCATTCTCAACCTGTACATTTGTAGAAAAACCAGATGGTAAATCAGCGAAATGAACCTGCACATTTCGCAGGAGTATTCTTTTTCCGACAATTTTCCATGGGAAACCACCACTTTGAGTCGTTGTCGTATCCTGTTTTGACTTTAATACATTGATAGCAACCGAACCATTACTCAAGACAGCCTGTCCCAAATCAATCTCATCATTCGATAACTGAATCACATTACCACTGAGGTTCAACAAATCAAGTTTAGCCGCTATTTCCATTGTCTGCGCAGAATCCACAAAATGGAAATAGGCTCCCGAAAGCTGAATTTTATTAACCTGTACTTCTTTCTTAAATAAAGGCAAGATGGATACATCAACAGCTAACTCCTGCACTCTCAACATCGTATCCTGAGGTGCATTTGTTATAGATGCCTGATTTATATTTAATGTAAGGGGAAAATACAAACGTAATTTACCGATAGATAAATCCATGTTCATGGCTGCCGAAACTTTCTTTTCGACTATGTCACAAGCCTTTTCTTGCACAAAGGGGATATACAATGCGAAAGATAAAATCAAAAATAGCCCTATATATATCAGTAGGATTCTAAAGATCCACTTTAATACTTTTCTCATAAATTTTAGATAGTCATGTAAATTATCCGCAAAGATAAGATGCTTTCTTTATTGATTATAAAAATAGCGTAAAACATTCCCTAATAAAAACATTAAATCGCTTGTTACTTAAACATACTTCAAAAACATTTTGTTCTAAAAAAACTATTCCGATCGGTAAATAAATTGATCTTTAGTTTTTATATAATTGCAAATATTGATCTTTAAAAAAAAACATTACTTTTGCCCAAATACCTTTAGTTAAATATGATTGATATAAAGAACTTATTAAAATCAAACAAAGACAAACTTGAACCGGCTCTTGAAGTCAAAAACAAGGTTATGTCATTGAATCCTATAAATCGATTCTTAACTATAGGATTATCTGTTTTTATTGTCTATATGACTTTTTTTGATGACGATAATTTTATTCGCAGAATAAGACTTTGGCATGAAATCAACCGATTACAGTCCGAAGTAAAACGCTATGAAGGTGAAATTAATGATTCAAAATCCGAACTCGAGAAACTTCAAATGCACAAAGAAACTCTTGAGAAATATGCTCGTGAAGAGTATTTAATGAAAAAAGAGAATGAAGATATCTTCATTATTGAGGAATAGGAATTATAAAATAACAAAATGATAAAAAAGTATTTATTTGAGGTTTCAGCTGTTTTGGTTTTAATCTCTTCGATTTTATATATCACTAAATGGGAATGGGCTCCATATATATATGCAGTAGGTACTGCAGGCATTGCCGTTTTCCATTTAACAAACCGTTATGAAGGAACGAACCTTCGCAAAAAACGACTACATCGTATTCTTGGTTTCGCAGGAATGCTAATGGTACTTTCATCATACTTTATGTTCAAGCATGAGGGTGAGTGGATTGTCACTCTTCTGATCTCTGCATGTCTGCATTTGTATGCATCCTTCGTTATGCCAAAAGAATAACTAAGATCAATTCAAATCTAATTTTAGCAATATGAAATACACGCCTGAATTACACAATATACAACGTGCCCGTCAAAGAATAACGGGTGTAGTTTATCATACCCCTTTAGCCAGAAATATTGCATTATCCGAACGCTTTGATGCAAACATCATGCTCAAACGCGAAGATTTACAAGAAGTTCGTTCTTATAAAATCCGCGGAGCTTATAATAAGATCATGTCCTTAACTGATGAACAGCGTCAGCATGGCGTTGTTTGTGCCAGTGCCGGAAACCATGCACAAGGTGTCGCGTACGCTTGTAAATCACTAAATATAAAAGGTGTTATCTTTATGCCTAACCCAACTCCTCTTCAAAAGCGGGGACAAGTAAAGATGTTTGGAAAAGAAGCTGTCGAAGTGATTCTTACCGGAGACACTTTCGATGATGCATTTAAGGAAGCAATGATCTACTGTAAAGAAAACAACATGACTTTTATTCATCCTTTTAATGACGAAAAGGTGATTGAAGGTCAGGCTACCGTAGGTTTAGATATCTTGAACGATGTCGATTCGCCGATTGACTATTTATTCGTTCCTATTGGAGGCGGCGGTTTAGCGTCAGGCGTAGGCAGCGTCTTTAAGATGATTAGTCCCGAAACTAAAGTAATCGGAGTCGAACCTGTCGGAGCTGCGAGTATGAAAAACTCCATTGATGCCGGTGAAGTTCGTGAGTTAGACGAAATCGACACTTTTGCTGATGGTGTAGCCGTCCGAAGACCGGGAGATCTCACCTATAAGATATGTAAAGAAGTACTGGACGAAATCGTTGTTGTACCTGAGGGACATATTTGCGGAACAATCCTTAGCTTATACAATCAGAGTGCAATTGTTGTTGAGCCTGCAGGTGCTATTTCGGTAGCTGCTCTGGATTTTTATAAAGAGCAGATAAAAGGAAAAAATGTCGTTTGCGTAATCAGTGGAAGCAACAACGATATTACCCGTATGGAAGAAATCAAAGAACGGGCACTGCTATATGAAGGTCTTAAACACTATTTTATTGTCCGGTTCCCGCAAAGAGCAGGAGCTCTTCGCGAGTTCTTAGAACATGTTCTCGGCCCGAACGATGATATATCACATTTCGAATACAAACGAAAAACAGCGCGGGAGAAAGGACCGGCCGTTATCGGAATTGAACTTTGCGATCCGAATGATTTCAATCCGCTGATTGAACGAATGAACGCGAGAGGCATAACATTCGAATATCTGAATGATCGGCCTGATCTTTTTCAATTTTTGATCTGATAATATTGCTGCGTACAGATGTCAAATGAATCAAATGATCTGACATCTGTACGCTTTTTTTCATTCACCTGTCTCTCTGATACGAACATCTCCTCTTCTCAAAAAAACGTTGATTTTATTCTATCTCTTTTCGCCTTTTAATCTTCTAAAAGCATACAAAAAGTAATTTATTCATAGAAGATATGAACCTTCGTAAAGAAAAACCATTTTATTATTTTAAAACTGTAATATACATACCATAATGATATTAAATATTTTTCTGACAATAAACTTGTTTGGTATAATAATATTATTACTTTCGCATCGTTCTAATACCTATTTTATTAGGCGAAACGCTTATAAAATATTTTAATAATCACATATTAATTCAATTACGCAATGAAGAAGCATAATTTTTTTGCCGGACCATGTATCCTAAGTGAATACACAATTAAAAACACAGCCGATGCTGTTATCAATTTTGCCGGAATGGGACTTTCAATCTTAGAGATTTCCCATAGAGAAAAGGAATTTGTTGCAGTCGTAGATGAAGCAAGAGCTTTATTCAAGGAATTATTAAACATTCCTGAAGGGTATCAGGTCTTATTCCTGGGAGGTGGAGCAAGTCTTCAGTTCTGTATGGTCCCTTTTAACTTGCTAGAAAAAAAAGCAGCTTATCTGGAAACTGGTACGTGGGCAAAAAACGCAATTAAAGAAGCTAAAATTTTTGGCGAAGTCGATGTTGTTGCATCTTCTGCTGATAAAAACTTCAGCTACATTCCAAAAGACTACAAAATCCCTGCTGATGCAGATTATTTCCATATAACAACTAACAATACAATATTCGGAACAGAGATTCATACAGATATGGATTGTGAAATTCCTTTGGTAGCAGATATGTCTTCAGATATATTCTCTCGTCCGGTTGATATCTCCAAGTATGCATTGATTTACGGTGGTGCTCAAAAGAATCTTGCTCCTGCAGGTGTAACCTTTGTTATCGTAAAAGAAGAGCTTTTAGGTAAAGTAAGCCGACAAATCCCAAGTATGCTGGATTATCGCACTCATATCAAAGGTGAGTCAATGTTCAATACTCCTCCTGTTTTACCAATCTATGCTGCATTACAGACATTGAAATGGTATAAAGAAGTGGGTGGTCTCGAAGAATTGTATCGTCGTAACAAAGCTAAAGCTAAGTTACTTTACGGCGAAATTGATGCCAACAAATTATTTAAAGGCACTGCTGCTGTAGAAGATCGCTCGATCATGAATGTTTGCTTTGTTATGAATGACGAATATAAAGATCTTGAAGCTGAATTTGCTGCTTTCGCTAAAGAACGTGGTATGGTGGGTATCAAAGGTCACCGTTCAGTAGGTGGATTCCGTGCATCTATTTACAATGCACTTCCTATCGAAAGCGTTCAGGCATTGGTTGATACAATGCGTGAATTCGCTGCAAAACATTAAATCTAAAAACCATTATTAACGGTATCTGAATCAGATACTCCAAACACCTTACTTATGAAAGTATTAGTTGCTACAGATAAACCGTTTGCAGCCATTGCTATTGACGGTATCCGCAAAGCTGTTGAATCAGCGGGAATGAAACTGGAGTTACTTGAAAAGTACACCGATAAAAAACAGTTACTGGATGCTGTCGCCGATGCAGATGCTATGATTGTTCGTAGCGATATTATCGATGCTGAAGTTTTCGATGCTGCAAAAAAACTTAAGATTGTTGTTCGTGCCGGGGCCGGATATGACAATATCGACTTAGCCGCTGCAACTGCTCACAAGGTTTGTGTAATGAACACGCCGGGACAAAATGCAAATGCCGTTGCCGAACTTGTTTTTGGAATGATGATCTATCAAATCCGGAATCATTTTAACGGAACTTCGGGAACGGAACTTATGGGTAAATCTCTGGGACTTCATGCGTATGGAAATGTAGCCCGCAATGTAGCCCGTATCGCTAAATGTTTTGGTATGACTATCTATGCCTTTGATCCTTTCTGCCCGAAAGAGGTCATTGAAAAGGATGGTGTCATTGCTGTAGGAAGCGTTGACGAACTCTATGAAAAGTCTCAATTTGTATCTCTGCATATTCCGGCAACAGCTGAAACAAAAAAATCCATTAATTATACACTACTTAATCTGATGCCTAAAAATGCGACACTGATCAACACTGCACGCAAAGAGGTTATCAATGAAGAGGAGCTGCTTCAATTAATGGAAGACCGTAAAGATTTCCGATATATTTCAGATATCAAACCTGATCTGGAGGCTTTATTCATCGAGAAATATCCGGAAAGAATCTTCTTTACACCTAAGAAAATGGGTGCTCAAACGTCTGAAGCAAATATCAATGCAGGAATTGCTGCTGCTAATCAGATTGTTGGTTACTTAAAAGAGGGTATTGAAAAGTTCCGACTTAATTAACTCCAATCACATAACAAAAAGAGGACATCCTGACCGATGTCCTCTTTTTTTATATCCGAAACTCAGAGGCTCTTTTTTTTAACTTAAAAGCATCTTCTCATTATCTTCATAAAAATGTAACGAAATGAAGTATATTAAGAATTAAAATGAGATTTTAATCCGCTTATCCGCCCAATCATGTTAATAATTATATATTGTTGCCATTTTACACATTATTCAACAATTATCATTTTAACACATAAAACAGCAAAATAAGCATATAAAACAATCTAAACAACGATAAAATAAACATTTAGACAGCAAAAACATCCATATCACACCTATAACACCTCATCCTATGCACTATTAAAAAAGAAACGGATTTGTTTATTTGAAATAAAGTCGTATTATTGTAGATATAAAGATTAAGTAGTAAATAAAAACAGGCTGCCATGAATCTAATACTTTGCAGCTATTTTACACCTTTACTCTTTTAAACCTATAAAGTCTAAACAAACAAATGCATTAACCCAATAACCAGGGAATATGCTCTATGACAAAAACCAAAAAATTACATTTAAATTTATAGCCTGTTGTTGATTTGTGAATATAAAAAATTAAACGTCTGCCTAAAGAATAGGCAGACGTTCTTTTTATAATCTTATCCCCGACAGATCCGTTATTCTCTCTCGTTTTATTACCCTATAATTCAACGTATTGGTCGCTCTTGTATTTTGAGGAACAGTACTACTGTTCAGCCCCATATCTTTTAAAGCCAATTGAATATACGGATCATTTTCATCCCCTATCGGATACATATTAACCTGAGGCTCGTCAAACTCATCATATCTGTTTTTAGCTTCCGGAACAAATCCGTTTCGATAGTCTGACTGAAGGTCTTTATTAAAGATCTTAGAGGTGATCGGATGCAAACTGTAACCCGGAAAGTTAGCACTTGTATATTCCAGTGATCCCACATTCTTACCCTCTGTGGTCGATCCGATATGAATTACATCCATATAAGGACGCAGACAATTGATAATTAACTCACTGGCTGAAGCGGTCTGAGATCCTGCAATAACATACAATCGTTTAAGATCCAGATTAGACGAACCGATACTGTCTTTTGAATGAAAAAACTTTTCCCGCTCACTGTTATTGGATTCTTGCTTATCATTCATACGTGTGATAGCAAAAAGCTGAGACAAGGCTGACTCAGGACAAAACAAACTACCTAAAGTCACAGCAGAGGTAAGATATCCACCTCCGTTATACCGAAGATCCAAAATCATTTCATCAACAGCACTTGTTTTTAAAGCTACTACTTTCTGAATCAGCTCCCGATCGTATGACTTATCCTCAAATCCAGCAGGACCGGTACGGAAAGCATTGTACATCAGATATCCGATTTTTTTGCCTTGCGTTTCAATAACCCTCGATAAATAAACCGGGTTTTCATACATAGTCGATGAAGCCCCCATTGCTATTGGATCAACATCTTCTACAAATGTATTTTGCTTCTCATCATAATGCGCCTTTATCAGACTCACAGCTCCGCCCGAACGCAATCCGTTTATGTTTGAGGCTGTCAGATATTCATTATTTATACGGGAGATGAAGTCACCCCGTTTGATTCCTGCTTTCTCAGCCGATGAATTAGGCAAAACATATAAAACCCGAACCAGGTAATTATTATTCGGCAATCGGTATATAACAAAATCCAATCCGTATGTATTTTTCGCCAAATCTGCTTTTGTCGATTGAGGCACCTCTATATATGAATAAAAGTAACCGACCTGATTGGAGTTATACTTCATCTCATTGGTTCTGGATAAAAGTGACGTAAAAAAGTCAGAAGGAGATAAATTGATATCCAGCTGAGACGTAGATGGCATATCTTTATAATACAAGTAATTATCATTCATGACATGATAAATCCATGTATTAACCTTATTCTCTTCTTTCACTTCAGGCGTATGATCCTCTTTATTACATGATGTAAGTAAGAATCCACCCACTAAAGCCCATAACAACGTGTTCTTGATTTTCATGATTCGGGGTTTTATAATTTGATTTATTACAGAATTTCTTGTAATTGCTTAAATGCCTCCAGCTTTATAAACTCCTTACCTGCCAAATCTTTTTCCTCTACCATTTCATGTGCCCAAGTTGTATGAAATGGAATATGAACTGCTTTTCCGCCTAATTCAAGTACAGGTAAAATATCGGATTTCAAAGAATTACCAATCATCAGTAACTCCGAAGGCTCAATATTCAACTTTTTGACCAAAGCTGAATAATCTCCTGCTTTCTTATCACTCATCACCTCAACATGCTCAAAATAATCCATCAGACCTGATTTTTTCAACTTACGTTGCTGGTCCAACAAATCACCTTTTGTTGCTAAAACGATTTTATATGATTTAGAAATTTCAGGAATCATATCTGCCACATTATTCAATAGAATAACAGGCTTGGCTAAAATATCATTTCCAATCTCTATTATCTTTTCTATTTTATCAGACGTTACAGTACCGTTTGTAAGATCTATAGCCGTCTGAATACCTGAGAGAATAAAGTTTTTAACACCAAAGCCATACAACGGAATATTCTTTACTTCATAATCCAGCAACTTTTCATCCACAACTTCCTTCTCTGCATAGGCACTTAACAGTTCAGCCAGTCTGGCTTCAGCCTCTCTAAAGAATATCTCATTTTCCCACAACGTATCATCTGCATCAAATGCTATAACTTTAATATTCTCCATTTGTTTCATTCCACTTTTAGTTCTATATCCAAAAATACGGGAAGATGATCGCTAAATCCCCCCTCATATCTATATCCGGAATAAGTCCGGAAAATTTTCATTCCTCCATACACCTCATCGGCTTTCAATAAATAATCAGGAGCATAGATCCGGCTTTTATCCGTTTTCACAGACATATATCCTGACCCTTCTGCTAATGAAGCAGAAACAAAGATATGATCTATAGTTTCCCACTCTCCTTTATATTTATATGACCCGATTTTAACCTGATCATGCTTCATCAGCTTCATATCCGTCATCTTCGTAAGTTCCTGCACAATAAAATCATCTGCTCCGGCATTAAAATCCCCCATCACCAATATACGGGAATCCGGCTCAGACTCTTTCAAACAATTTATCTCGGAAATCAATCTACGGATCACATGCAGCCTGTACGCATCACTCTGTTTTTTTCCCGAAGAGCGGGAAGGTAAATGTACAACAAATACATGAAGTGAATCCAAAGTCAAAGTCAAACCTTTAACATATAAAATATTACGGGTCGGTTTATGACTCTTATAACCCGATACATTCAGCTCTTTCTTATCCAATACCTTAAACTGATCCCGCTGATACAGCAACGCGACATCAATGCCCCTTTCATCCGGCGAATCTGTTATCAGAAAACGATATCCCAGATGCTTCAGCGCTGAATACTGAGTCAGGTAAATGAGTGTAGAATCATTCTCTACTTCACACATACCAATCAAAGCCGGAAGATGATCCTCTCCGACCCCTGCTATGACTTTCGAAATGAGCTGATACTTCTTCCTGAATCGGTAATAGTTCCATTTCTTAACCCCACCCGGTGTAAACTCATCGTCCTGTTTCAGAGAATCATTCTTTATATCAAAAAAATTCTCTACATTGTAAAACATGACACGGAAATTATGTTCATTGTTTTGAGCAAAAGCTACGCAGATATTTAACAATACCATTACCAAAAAACACCTGATATGCACAGCTTTCATTCTGATCATTTTAATTTAAACATAACATAATATCCTCACCGATACGCAAATATATCACATTGACTTATAAACCGTTCCAAAATCAGAATAATATTCACATACGCACCCCAATAATCACAACCGCGCAATTATTTCATTCAAATGTTTCCAGAATTTTTGCATACCCGATATCGATAAACGCTCGTCCGGCGAATGCGCATCCAATATAGTCGGACCAAAAGAAATCATATCCAGATACGGATATTTATCTAAAAACAACCCACATTCCAATCCGGCATGAACGGCACGTACATAAGGTTTCTCATTAAACAAATCTTCATAAGCCTGAACAGAAATATTTAGTAGCGGAGATTGAAGATTCGGCTTCCAGCCCGGATATCCTTTTCCGTGAAACACTTTAGCCCCTATAGAAGTAAAAAGTGTGTCAATTCGATAGCATATATCAAGCTTAGCAGACTCAACCGAGCTGCGATGACTTATTACTACCTGAATCCGATTCACGTCTATTCGTTTCACTGATGCCAGATTCGAAGAAGTCTCTACCAGATTCTCAAATTCGGGATTCATCGCGATCACTCCATTCGGACAGATGTATAATGCATTCAATAGGTTTTTCGCACTTTTCCGGTCAATACAGGTTTCCGGACGATCCTCCGAATCGAGATCTATACGAATCTTTGGTTCACCGAAACCAAACTCATTCTCAACTTCATAAATGAAGTGATTCAGATCAATACGTACATTCTCTTTATCTCTGAAACCGACCCCCACATAAGCTGAAGCAGAACGTGGAATTGCATTATGCAAATTACCACCTTCTATTTCACTGATAACCAAATCGTATTTCTTTTGCAGCAATTGCAGATAGCGCGTTAACAGCAAAATAGCATTCGCCCGTCCTTTATTAATATCATCACCCGAATGTCCACCGGCTAATCCGGAAACGGAAACACGGAAATAAAATTTATCTTTAGGTGCATCGATCAACTCAAACTCAAAAATAGCCTTTGTATCAATACCACCTGCACAACCGATATAAATTCCGTCTTCGCCATCCAGATTCAGCAAATACTTTCCTTCAAAAAAGTCAGATTGCAAACCGAATGCACCATTTAATCCCGTCTCTTCATCTACTGTAAACAATGCTTCGATCCTGCCATGTTTAAGCTCATCCGAAGCAAGCAAAGCTAAAGCGGCAGCCATGCCGGCACCATTATCCGCACCCAGCGTTGTACCCTCAGCTTTCACCCAGTCGCCATCAATAAATGTCCGGATCGGATCTTTTTCGAAATCGTGATTTACCGATTCATTCTTCTCACAAACCATATCCATGTGACACTGCAATACAATCGTCGGACGCGCCTTCGTTTGATCGGTAGCAGCTTTCACTATCAATAAATTACCAACCTCATCTTCCTTACACTCCAAATGATTATTTTTTGCAAAATGCTTCAAATAGGCAGATATTTGCTCTTCTTTTTTCGATGGCCGCGGGATTCGGGTTATTTCATCAAAAAAATGCCATACAATTTCAGGTTGTAGTTTAGTATTTCTCATAAAAAGTCTATATTTGCAGACAAATATAACAAGAATGTTGGAGACACTTTTAATCGTAATCGTTATCGTTGGGATTTCTGTGCTTTTATTAGGTATAAAAGTTTTTTTCACACGAAACGGAAAATTTCCCAATACACACATCGGAGGAAACAAAGCATTATCTAAAAAAGGTATTACTTGTGCTAAAACTGATGATAAAATGGCGCAAGCCAAAAAGGGCCTTTATGATATCTTAGAGGACCAGGAGAGTAAGCAAAATAATAACAAAGAATAAAACACTTTTATGAAAAACGTAAACTATCTAATCAACGGGATTTTAGCTGTTGCTGTTATCGGTTTGTACATTATGTACTTCACTGGACATAAAAAGTCTGAATCGGCTGGTGTAGCAGAATCTAAAACTATTGATGCGAGCGAAGTATTGCCTATAGCATATATCAATGTAGATACATTACTTAATAGCTATAACTTCTTTAATGATATCAATGAATCATTAGTTAGAAAACAAGAAGGTGCTCGTGCGAGCTTAAATGAAAAAGTTCGCCAGTTGGAAAACGAGATGAAAGAATTCCAACGCAAAATTCAGAACAATGCTTTCCTTTCTCAGGAAAGAGCTGAAGCTGAACAAAGCAGATTGATCAAAAAACAACAGGAACTTCAACAATTGGAGCAACGTCTTTCTATGGATATCATGAAAGAGCAACAAAAAATGAACGAACAGTTGAATGACTCAATCTACAACTTCATCAAACAATTCAATAAAGATCAAAAATATCATTTGATCATCAGTAACACAGGTAACGACAACCTTTTGTATGCTGATAAATCATACGATATTACGAAAGAAGTTGTTGAAGGGCTAAATAGCCGTTATACAACAAAAGCTTCTAAATAAGAAATTGCTTATCAGCAGAAAAGCAGGAATGATTCAGATCATTCCTGCTTTTTTTATTTCTATCTCTTTTATCGGATATATGGATTCCCCAACTTATCTGAGGCTGACTTATACTGGAATTGATTGACAGACTAAAGCTGTTATGAGAAATTAAAGTATCTGATTCTTCAAAGCAAAAGAGGAAACAACAACATCGAGTAAAACACATCAAAATTATTTGAATATATGCTATTTATTATTTTCATTGCAAACATAGTCGGTAAACGAACAAAATACAGGTAAAAAACCGGTTATCGAAATGCTATTCATAAATAAATAGAAATCTTAATCTAATAATGATTTACATCAATAAAATTACAAATCAAAGACCCATAGAGGAGCGGACGGAATATCCTTATAATATTCCGGCTATACGTAGCTTAGATGAATTTGAATTCAATAGCAACGTAACATTCATAATTGGAGAGAATGGTTCAGGAAAATCTACTTTCGTGGAGGCAATTGCAGTGTGTGCCGGATTTAATCCAGAGGGCGGAAGTACGTATCTGAATTATCGAACATATGACACTCATTCAAGTCTGTTCAATGATTTCAAATTAACAAGGAGTGGAAGAAGAAATAAAGATGGGTATTTTCTAAGAGCTGAAAGCTTTTATAATGTTGCCAGTGAGATAGACAGGATCTCTGATGGTTGGCAGTTAGAAAAAAATTATGGCGGACCTCTTCATAAGCGGTCGCATGGAGAGAGCTTTCTAGGAGTAATATTAAATAGATTGTCTGGGGATGGACTGTATATATTTGATGAACCAGAATCAGCCCTATCAATAGCAAGTCTTTATAAACTAATAGTTAAAATGAATGAATTGGAAAAGCTAAACTCTCAATTCATTATCGCCACACATTCGCCCATATTACTTGCATACCCAGGTGCTGAAATATATGCAGTAACCGACAACGGTTTGGAATTGATGAAATATGAAGACACTGAACAATATATTCTTACAAAGTATTTCATTTCTAATCATACTCAGATAATTAATGAATTATTAAATAATGATCAACTATAACCATATACATAACAATAAGGCCAATAGCAATGTATCTGTTCCAGGTAAGTATATTTACTTCTTTCTCACATCCTAAATTTTCTTCTTGAAACAATGCTGTTAATTGATTTGTTATACAGATATTTACTGGAAATACAAAGATCAATAATATTAATTTCTTAAATCACGAATTATGGTTTATCAATTAAAAATCAGTCTCAAATATTCAGAACCTGAAATTTGGAGACGCGTATTAATCCCTGCCGATATGACTTTGCTGGATTTGCATGATGTTATTCAGGTATCAATGGGATGGGAAGACTGCCATTTATTCCAATTCATGAAAGACGATAAACTTTATGCTATACGAGAAGATTCGGATTTCACATGGGATGAAAAGAAATACATCGAATGTACGGATATTATCGTTACAAAATTGCTTGCTGAAGAAGGTGATAAAATCGAATATGAGTATGATTTCGGAGACAGCTGGATTCATACGATCACGCTAGAAAAAATATTTGAGGATAAAGATATTGACGGACCTCTTCCTCATTGTATTGAAGGAGAACGAGAGTGTCCGCCTGAGGATTGTGGAGGTATTCCTGCCTATAATTATATGCTTGCAGTTCTTAAAGATCCGAATCACGACGATTATAACGATATTCGTGAATATTTCGGATTTGGACCGGACGAGGAAGTTGATCTTGATTATGTAGATTTCGAAGAAATAAACATGACTTTCGATGCTATATTTTAGACTATACAAGTCGTTTAGGGTAATCTAACCTATTAAATACGTATTTGAAAAGAGATTATAACAACACAAACAAAAGTCTCATTTAGATCTATTTCGGTAGATTTAAATGAGACTTTTGTTTAAAATGTATATATTGCGGAAATAATTAATCGATTTGATATTATGAAAAAAATCTTGTTATTGCTATTTGTAACGCTCTCCGTTATCTCATGTGATAAATATGAGATTTATCCGGGAGAAGATATTGATCCCAAGACTCAATATCTGAAAGAAATCACGATATACGTTGGTGCAGTCGAAACAGCCCTGATTGATGAGCATGGTTTGTCGCGTAGTGCTTATTATTATAAAGAAAACGGATGGAATCACTGGGGGCGGGAGACTGTAGGTTCTTTCAAAAATTTCAATTGGGAAGAGGGTTATATTTATAAGATGAAAGTCGGTAAAGTGAAATGGAAAGGAACAGCTCCGGCAGATTACGGCGATGAGTTTTATATACGTAAAATTCTATCTAAAGAAAAAGCGTCAGGAGACGAAGTCTATAACATGAACTAGATCGGGTCTATTTAAAAGAAGATTGGGTTAAACCATCCTTTTATATAAAGCAAAGAGGTTGTCTTACTATTTATTGTCAGACAACCTCTTTGTATATCAATATAGCAGTTAATCTGCTAAAGTAAAATCTTTTTGCTATATTCGTGCAGAATACAACGAAGACAATCCGACTTTTGGGAAGTCAATCAATATTTTATTATTAAACACAATCATTATTTAATCGATTTTCATGGATCAGAAAACAACAGGAACAGGGCTTAAATCCTTTACTAAAAACTTTTGGACCGTAATCATGATGGAATTCTTCGAAAGAGGTTCTTATTATGGAGTTATGTCAGTATTATCCGTTTACTTAGTTCTCAGCATTGACGAAGGGGGATTAGGTTTTACACGCGAAAGTGTCGGTGTAATTAAAAGTACCATCACACCCCTTCTTTATCTTCTGCCTATTCTTTCGGGAGCTATGGCTGACCGGTATGGCTATCGCAAAATGCTTATGTTTGCATTTATCGTGATGTCGGCAGGATACTTCCTGACAAGTATGTCAACCACCTACACAACGGTATTTG
>JBOFIZ010000257.1:0-10851 GCA_051650425.1 Bacteroidales bacterium | reverse complement strand
CGTAAGTTCTCATCATTTTTCTTCAGCATGAATTTTTGAACTTTGTCAAACATTTCTTTTTTCGGACCCTCAATGATCATGTCTTCCAGCTCGCGGTAAACGATACTTACAAGTTTCTCAGCTTGTTCGGGGTTTGTATCAAAGGCAACGAACAACATGTAGGTTTCGTTTTTGCCAATTTTGCTTAGGCTGCCTTGAACGCCGACACCGTATGTACCTCCTTCTTTTTCGCGAATTTCTTCAGTATAAACGATATCCATGATTTGATCAAGCATTGTCATTTTGACCATGTTGTCAATTGTGTAAGGACAGTTTCCGTTAAAGATAGAGTAAACAGTCGCTTTGATATTTTCCATTTCCTGATCGAAATGTTTTTTTACTTCACCCTTAACAGGATATACTCCGCGATCAATGTAGTTTTCTTTACGTTTAACAGTCGGAAGAGCACCGATATATTCAAGAATATAAGGTTTCACGCTGTCAGGATTGATATTACCAACGAATGTAAAGTCAAAATTATTCGGATCTTTGAAGCGATCTTTGTAGATTTCCATTACGCGGTTATAGTCAATCTGATGAAGCATTTCCGGTGTCATATTTACGGCACGCGGATTGTTTCCATAGAGTGTTGTGCGTAAAGTATCACCAAATGCTTTGTTCGGGTCTTTTTCCTGTGCTTTTAGAGCAACATCCATTCTTTGAATAAATGACTGGAATGCATCCTCATCCATACGTGGTTCCATGAAGGCTAGGTAAGTCAGTTGCATCATTGTTTCAAAGTCTTTTGGTGAACAGCTACCAGATACAGCTTCATTTCTTGCAGAAAGAGAAACAGATACACCGGCACGTTTTCCAGCCAATACTTTTTGAAGATCCGTAGCAGAGAATTTACCCATTCCGCCTAAGCCGGCAATCTCATTAAATAACAAGAAGTCTTTGATATCTTTGTTATCATAAATAGAGTTACCACCTTTGCTGCTTGCATTCATTAAGATTTCATCAGCTTTGAAATCAGTTGGTTTGAAAGTGATACGGATACCATTTGAAAGAACCCATACAGTATTTCCTAATTTATCTGTTTCGATTTTCTTGATAGAGCCTGGTTTACCAATATTAGTAACCAACGGTTCGTTTGAAATCTCTTCTTTGTAAGCCTCTAATTCAGCTGTTTTTACGGCATTAAATGCTGCAATAATTTCTTCTTTAGATGGATATACTAAACCGTCTTTTGCAGGACCGTCAACCGTGATCACAATGTTAGAATCTGATTTAGCCCATTCTGCAAAAAGCATATTGATTTGGTCAAGAGGCAGATTCGGAACAACCTGGTTATAGAAGTTAAATTCATAGTCAATACCAGGAGTAGCTTCATTTTCTGTGAAGTTTCTTACTAATTCTCTTACGATTGAATTGTTCTTTTGCTTATCACGATCTTTATACTGACTTTCAATATATGACATGAAGTCGGCTTTTGCTCTTTCGTATTCAGAAGGTGTAAATCCATATCTTTTAGCTCTCTCTACTTCAGCAAGTACTCCGGTCATGGCATTTAATGCATCACCTTCTTTTGCAATAGAAACAGCCATTAAAGCATCTTTAGTAGGAGCTACATAGAATTGGCCATATCCAACCTGGGCACCTAAGAAAGGAGCATTTGGTTTTTGTGTGATCTCACCCAAACGTGCATTGATCATTGATGAGATGATATTGTTTGCATATCCGCTTACTAATTCTGCAGGTGTTTGTTTTAGTGCTTCAGGGAACGGATCCTTTTTCAGGAACACTTTAACCATCGTTTGTTTTGCTTCTTTGTCTGTAAGAACAGAAACAATTGGTTCCTGATTATTCGGAACACCATATTGAGTTCTTGGTGTCGGATTTACAGGAGCCGGGATATCAGCAAATATTTTTTTGATCTGTGACTCTACGTATTGAGGATTTATGTCACCTACAATTAATATTGCCTGAAGATCGGGACGATACCATTTTTTATAATAATCGCGCAATACCTGATATGGGAAGTTCTGGATAATGTTAATATCTCCAATCGGTAGTCTGTTTGCATATTGTGATCCCGGATAGATTTCTCTTAACTGAGCTTCCAGGATACGCTGTTGTGCTGAATTACGTGTTCTCCATTCTTCAGTAATAACACCACGCTCGTTGTCAATTTCGGCATCTTCCAATGCAATACCCGCAGACCAGTCATGCAAAATTAAAAGACAAGAGTCAATGATTCCTTCGCGTACGGTCGGAACATTTGAAATATTATAAACAGTTTCGTCTAATGAAGTGTATGCATTCAGGTTTTCACCGAATTTCACACCGATAGTTTCAAGATAATTGATCATTGCTTTCCCCGGGAAATTTGTTGATCCGTTAAAAGCCATGTGTTCTAAGAAGTGAGCCAGACCTAATTGAGTACTGTCTTCAAGGATTGACCCTACCTTTTGAGCGATATAAAATTCAGCTCTGTTAGCAGGCTCTGAGTTCTGGCGTATGTAATACGTCAAACCATTATCAAGCTTGCCTTGAATCACTTTGGGATCTAAAGGCAACTTTGGAAGTTGTTGCGCATGTACGGAAGTAATTGCTACGAACAAGACCAAAAACGAAAGTAAAGCTTGTCTCAGTTTCATATTCAGTTGTTTATAAATTATATGAATGTTTCATTAGGAATCAAAAGTAAACAAACGAAAGAATGTAACTCTTACAATTCTAATTATTTAACATGTTAATTAAGATATTTTTTCGGAAGTTCATTTAAGAACAGAATAGCGAAACTAAAAACGGTACAGAGAAATCCACAAGGAAACCGTGCACAATTGCAATGATAAGAAACTCTTTACCTGAGTATTTAACAATGATGGGAAGTGTTGTATCCATCGTTGTCGCTCCTCCGGCTGTAATAGGAGCCAGTTTTCCAAAGAAACGAACTAAGACCGGCGCTAATAATAAGGCGCAGATTTCTCGCATAATATTTGCCATTAAGGCAATTGTTCCTAATTCTTCGCCTTTAAATTCGGTGATAAAAATGGAAGAAAGAGAATAATAACCAAATCCGCTGGCTACGGCCATACAATCGGTTGGACTCCATTTAAGAACGAAGCTGATAGCAAAAGCTCCGAGCAACGATCCAATGATCGTTGCTGCGGGAACTAATATGATTTTTTTGTTTTGATTTTTTAATGACTCAATAAGCTTTTGGTCAGACCCGATCGTCATCCCGACTGTGAACATTAATCCAAAAAGAATGATTTTGGTGAAGTCATTTTCGGTAAAAAAGACATGAATCAGATCAGCTTTTGCTAAAATAATTCCCAGTAGAAAAAATGAGAGAATAATAATACTACCTTTCATAATTTGATTTGTGTTTCTGTGACGAATTGAATCAGAACTTTTCTAACCGGACAAGCTCTAATCGCAGGAAAATAAATAATAGGATCGAAAAAGCTAATAAGGATGATCCTCCATAACTAAAAAATGGCAGAGGAATACCAATAACCGGGACCAATCCGAGAACCATTCCGACGTTAATGACGAGATGGAAAAAGAATATACTTCCCACGCAATAGCCATAAATTCTTACGAAGGATTGTTTTTGCTGTTCAGCTTTATAGAATATCCTGAGGATAAGTGCAACGAATAAGACAATAACACCTACACCTCCTGCAAATCCCTGCTCTTCTCCTACTGTGCAAAATATAAAATCAGTGTCTTGTTCGGGTACATATTTCAATTTTGTTTGTGTTCCGTTTAAGAAGCCTTTTCCGAGCAGACCACCTGATCCGATAGCAATTTTAGACTGGTTTACATTATATCCGGCACCACGTGGATCGTCTGCCAGTCCTAATGAAACCTGAATGCGTATCTGTTGATGGGGTTCAAGAATATTGTCGAAAACATATTCGACTGAATACATGAATAATGTTAGTCCGAGGCCTAAAACTAAAATGAAAGGATACTCTCTTGATCTTATTTTCAGAGAGAGAAATCCGATGTATAATGTTGATAATATCAATGCTGCTAATGCAAACCACATGAAATTCACAGGTGTGAAAAATGTGCTGATAAGATAGGGGATAGCCAACAAAATGATTAATCCTCCTAATATGTATTTTGCAGAGAGTTCATCTTTTTTATACCAAAAAAGTAGAATTGCTTCCAATAGCACTATCAAAGAAAATACTAATGTTTCCGCCATCGGTGTAACACCGATAATAAGTTCATTAAACTTGAGTGTAAATACAAATACGATGATGCTGCAGATCCCTGAAATCAATATCAGAGGACTCATTCCTTCACGGAACAGCATAATCATCAGAGCGCTGAAAACCAGAGCAGATCCGGTTTCTTTTTGCGCAAGAATGAGGACGAACGGGAGCCCTATCAGTGCTGCAACCTGAAGATAGTTTCGGGGCTTATAGAAATCAAACTGATAACTGCTCATTAGTTTTGCAACTGCGAGCGAGGTTGCAAACTTAGCAAATTCAGCCGGTTGTAAGCTGATAGGTCCCATTACAATCCATGAACGCGATCCTTTTACATCGGGTGCGACAAAGATTGTAACGATCAATAAGAGTATGATTCCTCCATAAATGAAGTACGCAAACTTTTCATAAAATGAACTATCTATAATCATGATGAAAAGTCCGGCCATGACTGAAATACCAATCCACATCAGCTGTTTACCTGATCTTTCAGCAAAATCAAAGATACTTGCGTTATCAAAGTCATAACTAGCTGCATAAATCGAAACCCATCCGCAAAAAATCATAAGCAGGTAGAGCAGAATTGTAATCCAGTCAACGGATTGCCATATGTTAATTCGTCGTGATGCCACTTTTTGTAATCTTAGTTTTTAGCATATTATCTTCCATCCATTTTCTTTCGTTCGAGATGGAGTCATTTAAATATTTCTCTACCATCAGACTGGCGATCGGAACGGCATAAGTTGCTCCGAATCCTGCATTCTCTATGTAAACAGCAATGGCTATTTTAGGATTGTCCTTTGGTGCAAATCCCATAAAAATAGAGTGGTCTTTCCCATGGGGGTTTTGCGCCGTACCAGTTTTTCCACAGAGTTCGATATCGCGCATACGTCCTATTCGGGCAGTCCCCCCATAATCACTGTTTACAGCTAAATACATTCCTTCGACAATCGGATCATAGTGTTTAGAATCGACCATTGTGTATCGTCTGTTTGTATAGGTTGAATCCTGAGCTTCTCCTCCGATTTTTTTGACAACGTGCGGTGTATAGAAGTAACCTCTGTTGGCTATTGTAGCCGATAAATTGCATATCTGAAGAGGAGTTGCTAAAACTTCTCCCTGCCCGATCGAGATAGAAATAATCGTATTGGCTCTCCAACCTCTTTTTCCATATCTTTTGTCATAAAAGCTACTGTTCGGTATAAGCCCACGGTATTCACTGGGTAAGTCAATACCAAGTTTATAGCCAAAACCCATTGATACCATGTAATCGCGCCATTTATCCATCCCATCCTGTATGGTTGGATGGTTAGTCCGGTTTTCTAACATAGCCTTCAGTCCGAAGCAATAATAGGCATTACATGAGTTTTGAATAGATGCGGCTAAACCTAGAGGTGAAGCATGTGGGTGACAGCCCAGTTTCTTGCTGCCATAAAAATAGCCTCCATGACAAGGATATGCTGTTGAGGGTGTAATAACACCTTCTTGCAGGAATGCTAATCCCTGAGCGGTTTTAAAGGTTGAGCCCGGAGGATAGGCAGCCATTAGCGGTCTGTCGAATAATGGGCGGTCATCATTGTTCTGAAGTTCGACCAGATTTGCACCACGCTGTCTGCCGACCATAATAGAAGGATCAAATGAGGGTGCTGATATCATAGCCAATACTTCTCCTGTGGAAGGCTCTATTGCAACGATACTTCCCAGTTTATTTTGCATTAGTTTCTCTCCGTAACGCTGAAGTTCTACATCAATTGAAAGAGTCAGATCTTTACCTGATACGGGCGGAATATCATGCTGTCCGTTTTCATATCTTCCTTTGATTCGGCCATGTGCATCGCGCAGAAGGATTTCAACACCTTTTTCTCCGCGTAACTGGTTTTCATAGAATCGTTCAATACCTGAACGACCCGAATAATCCCCTGATGCATAATATGAATCCTCTTGCAAATCTTTTTGATTTACTTCCCCGAGGCTGCCAAATAAGTGGGCTGCTGTATTGAAAGAGTATTGCCGCAGTGTTCGGCTTTGAATATAAAAGCCCGGGAACCGGTGAAGTTTTTCCTGTAAAATACCATATTCCTGTGCAGAGAGCTGATTCATGAACACTTGTGGTGTATATGCCGAATAACCCGGATTTAGTTTCCGGTTTTTCAGTTGAGCCATACGTTTATCAAACTGCTCTTTCGATATATTGAGAGTGTTGCAAAAATCAAGGGTGTCAAGATTTTTTATTTCTCTGAAAACCAGCATAATATCATATGCCGGTTGATTGTAGACCAAAAGCTCTCCATTTCTGTCATACATCAACCCACGAGAGGGATAAATTGTTTTTTTCAGAAATGCATTACTGTCTGCATACGATTTGTAATTTTCTTCGATAATCTGAAGATAGGCTAGTCGTGCAATAAAGATAAGGGCTACAAATAGAACCCCGGCTGCAATAAACCATCTTCTATTCTCGAGCTCATATTTATTTTTCATCGCTTAGTCATTTTAAAGAATTCGATTAATGAAATCAAAATCAGTGTAAGTAAACTGCCACTGATAACCCGAATCATCAGATGTGAGAAATTATGCAGGGTGAAAAATTGAACGATATTTAATGTAATATGGTGAATAAGCACCATTAAGGTTGCGTAACGCAGAAATGCTCCGACTCCAAATGTACGAAATGATGGAACATCATATTCATCCTCCCGGGATCCAAAGAGTGTTAGTAAATAAGGCCTGAAGAACATGATCACAATACAGGCAGTCATATTCATACCTAGAGTATTGCTGAAGATATCAAGTCCGAGCCCCATAAGTAAGCCTATTGTCAGTTGCATATTTTTAGACAACTCGCGAGGAAGGGTCATCAAAAAGTATACATACAGATAAGGTGTTGCCCAACCTAAAAAATATAAATTATTGAGGATCAGTACTTGCAATAGTAAATAGAAGAGAAACGAAAATATATATTTGAAACTTGTTGATGTCATGTTACATTTCTTTATTTGGAGATTGATTTTTCTTCTAAACTTTTTCTCTCCGCGTTGTATTTATCTTTAATGATACGTACATTTCTAAGGCGATAGAAGTTTGTCGCTAATTTGACTTTCATTCGGAAGAAGTTATCATTATGCTGTTTTTCGCTTTCCTCAATAGTTCCGATCATAATTCCTTCCGGAAAAACAGTTGAATATCCACTTGTGACAATTGTATCACCTGCATTAAAAACAACATGGCGGGGAAGTTCTTCTAATAATATGTTCTCTGGAGAAATACCATCCCAAGCCAGAGATCCGAAATAATCTGTGTTTTTTAATTTTGCACTTAAACGAAGTTTAGTATTCAAAGCTGATATTACAACACAAAAATGATCTGAAACAGATGAAACAATACCAACAATTCCATTGTGATCAATAACTCCCATATCTTTTTCGACACCATCCAGACGCCCTCGGTTCAGAGTAATGTAATTTTCGAGTTCATTGACGTTGTTGTTCACAACTTTTGCCGGTATAAAATGATAATTTGAACGAACTAAACTATCGGCATAAGTTGTATCCACTCCGTTAGCATTCAACGATTCTAACTTTTCCTGTAACTCAAAAACACGCTTCTCTAACTCTGCGTTTCTGCTCGAAAGATCTTTATTGACAGATCCGAGGTCAAAATATGATTTTATTTCTCCTGAAAGGGTATAGAGATTTCCTACTACTTGATTGCTTGAGTTTAAATAGACACTTCTTTGATAAGAATTGGCGCTGAAAAGAAGTGATAAACTGATGATTAAGTAGAAGATAAAAAGAAACCAGGAGCTGTGTTTTAATAAAAAATTGAATAAATTCTGCATAATCCTATCATAGGGTTATATACAACATACACGTTCAGGTAAAAAACCTGAACGTGCATATGTATTTATTTTAATTTGTATACTAATAAACAAAGCATATTAGCGAATCAAGAATGAGAATCTGTCAATATTCTTCAAAGCTACGCCCGTACCTTTAGCTACAGCATGTAACGGATCTTCAGCAATATGGAAATCAATATTGATTTTATCACTCAAACGTTTATCTAATCCTCTTAACTGGGCTCCTCCACCGGCTAACCAAATACCGTTTTTAACGATATCGGCATATAACTCAGGAGGTGTTTGCTCTAATGCGGCAAGAACAGCAGCTTCGATTTTAGCAATGGATTTATCAATCGCATGTGCTACTTCCTGATACGAAACCGGAACCTGAATAGGTAGAGCGGTCATACGGTTCGGCCCGTGAACAACAAAATCTTCCGGTGGATTCTCCAGCTCTGTAAGAGCCGATCCAACATTGATTTTAATTTGTTCAGCCGTCCATTCTCCCACTTTGATATTGTGCTGACGACTCATGTATTCCTGAATATCAGCAGTCAGATCATCACCAGCAATACGGATAGATCTGTTTGTTACAATACCACCTAAAGAAATAACGGCAATTTCTGTTGATCCCCCTCCGATATCTACGACCATGTGTCCTTCAGGAGCTTCAACATCTAAACCGATCCCGATTGCAGCAGCCATTGGTTCGTAAATCATATAGACATCGCGACCTCCTGCATGTTCAGAAGAGTCACGAACGGCACGGATTTCAACCTCTGTACTACCGGAAGGAATACATACGACCATTCTTAATGAAGGAGTGAACAATCTGTTTTTAGGCAAAGCCATTTTGATCATACCTCGGATCATTTGCTCGGCAGCATAGAAATCGGCAATAACACCATCTCTTAAAGGACGGATTGTACGAATATTTTCGTGCGTTTTACCATGCATTTGGCGAGCTCTTTCCCCAACAGCCAAAAGCTTATCGGTTCTTCGATCTAAAGCAACAACAGAAGGTTCATCTACTACAATCTTCCCGTTTTGGATAATGATTGTATTAGCTGTTCCTAAGTCAATTGCTATTTCTTGTGTAAAAGAGAAAATTCCCATTATTAGTTACAAATAGTTTTTTTAGCTTTTCAAGAATGATCCTTTTTCAGATGATCATTATATGAAATAAGCCGGATTAATGTTTAAAGTGTCTGAAACCAGTCATCACCATAGCCATGTTTTGTTCATTGCAATAGTTGACTGAGTCTTGATCTTTAATAGAACCACCCGGTTGGATAACTGCTGTTACGCCTGCTTCGCGAGCGATCGCTACACAGTCAGGGAATGGGAAGAAAGCGTCAGAAGCCATCACAGCACCTTCTAAGTCAAAACCAAATGATTTTGCTTTTTCGATTGCCTGACGTAATGCATCAACACGTGAAGTTTGTCCCACACCACTTGAAATCATCTGTTTGTTTTTAGCTAAAACGATTGCATTGGATTTGCTATGCTTAACAATTCGGTTTGCAAATAGTAAGTCTTCTACCTGTTCAGGTGTTACGCCTGTTTCTGTAACGACTTTTAGCTCTTCAGGTGTTTCTACTTTTAAATCTTTGTCTTGCAGCAATACACCGTTTAATAGCGATCTGAACTGTACCTTTGAAGTTTTAGCTTCTTTTTGTACCAGAATAATGCGGTTTTTCTTTTGAGAAAGGATCTCTAAAGCTTCCGGTTCATATGCTGGTGCAATGATTACTTCGAAGAATAATTTATTGATTTCTTGTGCGCTTGCTTTATCTACTGTTCCGTTTGTAACGAGAATACCACCAAAAGCAGAAACCGGATCACCGGCTAAAGCTTCTGTCCAGGCTTCAAGCATCGTTGGTCTGGAAGCTAAACCACAAGCGTTGTTATGCTTAAGAATCGCAAAAGTAAGATCTTCAAATTCAGTGATCAAAGATACGGCTGCATCAATATCTAACAAATTGTTATATGAGATTTCTTTACCTTGGATTTGAGTAAACATTGCATCAAAATCTCCGTAAAACGTCCCTTTTTGATGAGGATTTTCGCCATAACGAAGCGTTTTTGCATTGTTTTCGGTGCATCTGAATGAAGAACCCTCCTCATTATCAAAATAATTGAAGATTGCAGTGTCGTAACCTGAAGAAACAGCAAAGGCTTCTTTAGCAAACCAACGACGATCTTCAATACTAGAAGTTGCTCCTTTTTCATGAAGCATTTTGTAAAGAGGTTCGTATTGTGCTTGCGAAGCAACGATCACAACATCTTTGAAATTTTTTGCAGCAGCGCGAATTAAAGATATACCACCAATATCAATTTTTTCGATAATGGCTTTTTCTTCAGCTCCTGAAGCTACTGTCTGCTCAAAAGGATAAAGATCAACAATAACCAGGTCAATCTCAGGAATCTCATACTGTTCGATTTGTGACATATCCTGATCTAGTTCGCGGCGACATAAAATTCCTCCGAAAACTTTTGGATGAAGAGTTTTTACTCGGCCTCCTAAGATAGATGGATATCCTGTTAAATCTTCAACTGCTTTACAAGGAATGCCTAAAGATTCGATAAAATCCTGAGTTCCGCCTGTAGAAACGAACTGAACTCCTTCTTCATGCAACTTAGTTATAATTGCATCTAAACCATCCTTGTGAAATACTGAAACTAACGCTGTTTTAATCTGTTTGATACTCGACATAGAAAATTTTTTTAGAATATTTCCTTTGCAAATTTAAGAAAACTATTTGTTTAATAGACAATCATATAAAGCATAATGGAGAG
>JBOFIZ010000256.1:0-1674 GCA_051650425.1 Bacteroidales bacterium | reverse complement strand
GTAAAGTTGATTCAGATCAGGGGAGGTCTGAACAGTATCAATTTGAAAATTCTTATCAGTACCTTAGATCAGCTTTAAAATTCGATTACGTGCAATTAAGCAAGCGCCGATAATACCGCTCTTGTCTCCTAATGTCGATAAACGAATTTCAGTGTCTTTATTCACAAGATTAAGTGAATATTTTTTTACGGCACTCTTGATCGGTAATAGCAGATATTCTTCAGTTTGCGCCAAAGAACCACCGATAACAATAAGTTCAGGGTTAAAGATGTTTACCAACGCAGCTATTCCTTGTCCCAGGTTTGTTGCAATTTGCTCCAGGATATCAATCATCAGAATATCTTCTTTATTGATAGCATCTACCAAATCTTCAATTCTTAAATCTACACCCTGATCGATTTTCTCGGAAAGGATAGAACGTTCACCTTGTTTGTGTTTTTCGAGCAAGATTCGGTGAATAGCCGAACCCGAGGCTTCGGTTTCCAGACAGCCTTTTTTTCCGCAATGACAAAAAATCTCATTGTCAAAAAACTTGGTATGTCCAAATTCGCCGGCAAAACCGGAATGTCCATAGTATAGTTTACCGTCAAAAATAAGCCCCATTCCTAAGCCGCGACTCACGTTGATGAAAATCATACTACGTTCGTGAGTAATATTACCACAAACATATTCACCATAGCACATAGCGCGTGAATCATTGTCGATGAAAACTTTATGTCCTAACTTTGCTTCAAGTAAACTCGTGAGTGGTTCTTCGTTGAAATAATAGCAGCTATAGCTATATCCGGATAAAGCATTTACTCGTCCGGAGATATTAATAGCAATCCCCGCGATTTTATTATGTGCGATATTATTACGCTGAATAAAAGAGTTAATAGCATTACAAAGTTCGTCCAAAGACTCAGGAGTGTTCTCTTGTTTGAAGTCAATCTTTGATTCGGAAAGCAAGACGTCTCCATTAAAATTAATCGCCCCTATACCTAATGAGTGTTTCTTAATGTTCACTCCAATGAAAAATCCGGCATCCGGATTTAGTCCATAAATATTAGGTTTACGTCCTCCGCTTGTATCTTGTTTTCCGAAATCTAAGACATAGCCTTCTTCTATAAGTTCCAGGATGAATTTTGTGATCGTCGGAACGCTTAAATTCATCTCCTTACTAATATCTGATATGGAGCTGTTGCCTTTCATTGCGAAAAGTCTTAATATATCTCTTTTAATACTATCAGATTTAGTCGAAGCTTCTATTATACGTCTAAATTTGGTTGTCATAGTTTCGGATTTATTATATCTCTACAAAGAAAGCAATTTATTTCAAAATACCAATTATATTTTTTTATAATTGAATAATACATCAAACTTTTTTTAGCATTTGATATTAGGAACAATGTGTTGATATTTAATATACTATTTCAAATGTATCTATTTTATATAATACAGAATCCTAAATTTTTATTTGAGAATATTCGGGCTGTATAGTTATAAAATACATTTATTGTGATCTTGATAGTAAAATAATTTATTAAATGCTTTCTTGTTTGTTTATTAATTTGTTTATTTGCGGATTATAATTTAACCCGTATATAATTCATTTATAAATACGATTATGGAGAAAGTAGAATTCATTGAAGGGCTTATTAATGCCCCTTTTACTCCGTTTGACGAAAAAGGCGA
>JBOFIZ010000255.1:0-2824 GCA_051650425.1 Bacteroidales bacterium | reverse complement strand
TGCTCAATAAAATAGCATAACAAAAAATTCAACAGGGACATTTTGAAATGGGCATTCGCTGCGCGAATTTTACGCCCATTTCAAACCTCTGCGCACGCAGGCGTGCTCCGTTATGCCCCTTAATTAAATGTTATCAGGAAAGGCATTTAATTTATTTCGTAGGCGAATGGGTAAACGTAACATTGCCGTAGTAGCGTACTACGGCGAATGGGATCTTTTTAGGAATATTAGGCAGATCATGCCCATGGATTATGCGGCTGAGGTCTCCACTCTGAGAGATAGAGTCTTAAGAGTTGGTTGTCCCATTCACTGCGGTAGTTATGTGGGTCAATGTAACTTTCAAATCCGTGGCTACGAAAAAGGGCTTCCCCTTCGGCGGATATGCACTCAACGTGGATGTACTTAGCACCTAAGCTACGGAGTTCTTGTACTGCGGCAAGTAACAATTCAGAGCCGACTCCTCGGCCTCTAAATGATGGTTCCACTTCTATAATATGAACATCGCCGCCATCGGTGAGCATTTGAAAAACAGCAAAACCGATGATCTTCCCTTCTAAGATGGCACAAAGCCCTTCACCTGAATCAAATGAATCGGCAATAACTTTCCTATTGCAGTAAAATCCCGTTCCGTCCAGCTCGTTTTCAGCCTTTAGCCATGCAAGAACCTCTGCAAAATCATTTGTGTCGGCGGGTTTAATACTGATCACTGCTCCTCCTGTGAAGCCTAGTAGCGTAATTAGGCTTTGCTTGGATTCAATTGCCAAAACGAAGTTGTTGTCTTGCTTCCATTAAGTACAATTTTCTGATTTGCGGAATGTTGCTCTATACCTAGGTCACTTGAATTTGACATGAGGAACTTACCAAATTGAGCATTCCAAGAAATAGATGGCGCAATTCCTTTATTTTGATTAAATCCACCCATATACCGCTCAATCACTGTAGTTGTTGCAACAGGATTTTGATTATCTTGCCGTAGCTCGTTAAGCACTGCTACCAATCTAGTCATGTTTATTGAAATATGTTCCTTCATAATTTTCTCCTAGTTGTTAGCGCATTATTAAGTAAAAGCTATCTATATAGTAACGATACATGGGCTATGTGTCACTCTGTGCTGTGGGCAATGTTGTCTTGCATAGCGATTTTTTTGCGGGAGTAGAGTTAGCTCATATGTTGGGCATTCAAGCACACATAGTTTTTCAGGCATCAGGTTCCGTGATAACAAGAAATTCAAGCAGGGACATTTTGAAATGGGCATTCGCTACGCGAATTTTATGCCCATTTCAAACCACTGCGCACGCAGGCGTGCTCCGTTATGCCCCTTAATTAAATGTTATCAGGAAAGGCATTTAATTAATATTTTCTGAGAATGTGAATATTATTAACTTGCCGTAGTAGTTTGCTTTTGGAGTAATCTGATAGTGATTGATGCCATTCACTTTTATGCTAGGTGCTTTCTAGCCAGAGCTCACTGTCACTACACGCACAAGACAAGATAATGATGCGTATTATCAATGTCGGTAGTTCAAAACGCGAATCTTCTGTGCAACAGATGATTATTTTAACGCAGAAGTGAACAATAGCTTTGCCGTGCACTCCTTTACTGAGACAATCATGCCTGTGATCCCAAAGTCAATGGACAGTTATGAAACTCTTAGTTCGCAATCTTGCTCGTTCAACAACTGAGCAATACATCCACAAGTTGTTCTCTGCGCACGGTACAGTTACTGAATGCACTCTGGTCTTAGATCAAGAGACAGGCTTGTCTAAAGGTTTTGCATTTGTTGAAATGCCAGACGAAAAAGAAGCTGCAAACGCAACTACTGCACTTAATCAATCTACTGTTGATAGCAGCAAAATCCGCGTTAAAGTAGCAGAGTAAAATTAAGCAACTAAACATATTAAAGCCGACTGTTAATGTCGGTTTTTCTTTGTCTGACATTTAGTATTATGCGCCCTATAAATAACAGTTAGGGATATTTTCCTCAGAACTAATCAACTATTGTCTATCCTGCATCGGTTCCGTGATAACAAAAAGTTCAAGCAGGGACATTTTGAAATGGGCACTCACTACGTGAATTTTATGCCCATTTCAAACCGCTGCGCACGCAGGCGTGCTGCGCTATGCCCCTTAACTAAATGTTATGCAAAAGGCTAGAGTCTGCAATGGTTCATGGTTTAAGAATCAGTGTCCACCGTGCTGAGGTTTATTTGAATATTATTCACTAATTGATTCTCTGAGTTATTTGGCATCAGATATGCCTAAATCCACATCAAAAACCGCAATTAATACGTCGTTATGCTTTGGTATTGTAATGCTGAATAAGTGTTTTTTTTCCTACTAGCTACAGATAAATCAATCTTTGCTTACTTTTGGAATGCGCTTATAGTGGTGTCATTCAGCGTTTTGTATTCTCAACATGGTTTTAAGATGATCTTGAGAAGGCAAATCTGCTAATAAAAATTGGTGGATAGGAATATATCGGTAAAGTTCCTTACTTACACAACATGAGATGGGTATCATGACAATAGTTTCAACCGAAAAAGCTTTGCACTACGTCTGGGGTTCATCTTGTGATGGCTGGCATTTAGCTAAAACCTCGGGGCTAAGTGTTATACAAGAGCGCGTACCCAGCGGTGCAGGTGAAATTCGGCATTTGCATGAGAACGCTGAACAATTTTTCTATGTCTTATCTGGTATAGCAACTCTTGAGGTTGCTGGCCATGTACACAAAATAAAGCCGTTACACGGTATACACATTCCAGCGAAAACACCCCATCAACTAAGTAATCAAGGTGAATCTGAACTGACATTTTTGGTTATTTC
>JBOFIZ010000254.1:0-2772 GCA_051650425.1 Bacteroidales bacterium | reverse complement strand
ACCTCTTTCAGCTTCAATACGGTGAACATACAATTTCTTACCAGCCTCAGCTTTGAATTGTTGTCCTTGAATCTCAACGATTACGTACATCTGTTTTTTTATTTACAGGTTACCTCCGTAAGGCGGGATGCATTGTGCAGCCTCTTGATCAGCCTTTTTCGGAATCATCGGGTGCAAAAGTAGAAACTTTATTCGAGTTTTGCAAGCTTTTAAATCTAATTATCAATAGCTAGAGACAGAGATATACAAAAAAAAGAGTTTCCCGACAATCGGGAAACTCTTTTTATATGTTTGATCTAAGCGTTTGCTTATTCTTGAATATCTTGTTTGCGTGGAGTTGAACCAGATACAGCATAGTAAAGTAGGAATACCTCACAAGCAGCGATCAATGTCCATGTAAGATCCCATCCGCCGATAATATCAGCAAATACACCTTGTACTAATGGAATGATACCACCACCAACTACACCAATCATGATAGCACCTGAACCAAGAGATGCATATTTACCAAGACCTTTAACAGCTAAAGAGAAAATAGCAGGCCACATGATTGAGTGGAATAAACCAACACCAACCAATAACCATGGGTTTTCAAGAGCCATACCTGCAATTAACAATACTGCTGATGCAACAGAAGTGAAAGTCAACTGAATTTTAGCAGGAACTTTGCTGATGAATGATCCGATCAAACGACCAACTAACATACCACCCCAGTAAAGAGATGCCATAAGAGCTGCTTTTTCTGCGAATTCACCACCAAGTTGTTTTGCGAAAGATACGATGTTTGTACCTACAGCAACCTCAACACCTACATAGAAGAAGATTGCAACTACTCCTAATACTAAGTGGCGGAAAGACCAGATGCTGCGTGGAAGAACTTCACCTTCTTCAGCAGTAGCACTTTTGATTGTAGGAAGGTCTAATCTTTTTACGATAGCAGCAAGGATAGCGATAACGATTGCCAATACAATGAAAGGAACGATTAAGCTGTCGATTTGAGCTGATTTGCCACCGAAAATAACATAAGCAACGAAAAGAGGTCCGATAGTTGTAGCAACAGAGTTACTTGCACCACCGATACTCTGACGTTGTACGTCACTTGTTCCTTTTACGTTACAGTTAACAAGGAATGGGTTGATAACAACCTGCATAACTGTTACGGCACCACCAACGATGAAAGAACCGATAAGGAAAATAAAGAAAGCAACAGGAACTTCGATACTCGGGCCAAAGTTGATGCTTACAGGTGAATATACCTGTAGAAGAACAGAAGCTTCGAAAATAAGAAGACCGATGATCATTACTAAAAGAGCTCTTACAAGCGTTCCTTTGTAACCTAATTTAGTAACCCAGTTCGCACCAATACCTCCGAATGCCGGATATGCTAAAAACCATGAGAAGGTAATGAATGTCATCAAAGTGTTTTTGATATCCCCTGCACTTGACAAAAGAGCTTCTTTAAGTGGCTCCTGGAACTGCTGATTAATATTCGTAAAGAAACCAACGAAGAAGAATAAAATAACCATTATAATAAATGGCCCTGTGTAATTAATCTCTTTGCTATTAGTCATTTTTGTTTAGATTTTAATTAGTTATTTAAAAGCTTGATTATTTTTCTACACTAAATTTATATGTACAAGTCTGTCTGTATTTCTCGCCCGGATGAAGCACTGTGCTTGGAAAGTGTGCATGATTTGGTGAATCAGGGAAATGTTGTGTTTCTAAACAGAAAGCACTTCTTTCGCCATAAGTTTTACCAAATTTACCTTCGAAGCCACTTAGCCAGTTGCCTGTGTAAAGCTGTACCCCCGGTTCGGTTGTGAAAACGTCCAGACGGATTCCTGTTTTCGGAGAAACAGCAGTTGCTGCATGACTCAGTTCGCCATAATATGCTTTTGTAAGTACATAATTATGATCATAACCTTTGCCATAGATAAGCGCTGTAAAGTTGTCATTAACGCGTTCTCCGATTGTGTGAGGCGTAGTGAAATCCAGCGGAGTCCCCTCAACTTTAGCGATTTCTCCTGTCGGAATTAATGTATCATCAGATGGTGTGTAAAACTTTGCATTAATTTGCATTGTGTGATCTGTGATTGTTTCTTCCCCTGCCCCCGATAAATTGAAGAATGCGTGATTTGTAAGATTCAAAACAGTTGTTGCATCTGTTTGAGCTACATAATCAATTTTTACTGCATTTTCGTTAGTCAGTTCATAAGTCATTACAACTTCCAGCTGTCCCGGATATCCTTCTTCTCCGTCAGGAGATGTATATCCAAGCGTAATACTGTTTTTTGTGATTGAGATTACATCCCAAACTTTTCGGTTGAATCCTTCTAGTCCACCATGTAAACTGTTCGGCCCGTTGTTTACGGCTAAAGTATATTCTTTACCGTTTAATGAGAATTTTCCTTTAGCGATGCGGTTACCGTATCGTCCGATAACTGATCCTAAATATTTCTCCGGAGCATTAATATATGCATCCAATGTCTGATATCCCAAGACAACATCTGTCAGTTGGTTGTCTTTTCCCGGTACAAGAATCGATACGATAAATGCGCCATAGTTTGTTACGTAAATTTCAGCACCATTGTCATTTACTAAGCGATATAAATCGACCTGTTTGTTGTCAATTATGCGTTGAAAATCCTCACGTAATAAGTGTTCTTTTCGGTTATTTTCCATAGTTCTCAAAGAGGATTAAAAAAGATTCAATAGAGTTACTTTTGTTACCAAAAGTTTGTTCACAGCTGTAAAAGTATAAGTTTTCAGTTA
>JBOFIZ010000253.1:0-6479 GCA_051650425.1 Bacteroidales bacterium | reverse complement strand
AATATGCCGGAATTGACGGTATTCGTATGGATACCCATCCATATGCTTTCTTCGGTCCAATGGCTGAGTGGTGTAAGGAAATGAATGAAGAGTACCCTAATTTTAATATTGTAGGGGAGTGCTGGTTAGGAAATGAAGGAGGAGCTGCATGGTGGCAACAAAATAGTCGTTTAGACGAGAATGCCAACAGTAATCTTAAAACGGTTATGGATTTTCCGTTGCAGGGGGTTGTTGAGAAAGCCTTTAATGAGAATACGGATGCATGGAATGGTTTGAATCTTGTTTATGACAAATTGGCTATGGATTTCTTATATCCATCACCCAATTCTGTTTTAACTTTCCTTGATAATCATGATACGGATCGTTTCTTAAGAACAATGCCAACAAATTTGGGGTCTTATAAACAAGCATTAACTTTTTTATTGACCACTCGTGGTATTCCTCAGATTTATTATGGAACTGAAATTCTGATGAATGGTACAAAAGCTAAGAGTGACGGTGATATTCGTCTGGATTTTCCAGGAGGTTGGGCAGGCGATCCGATTTCTGCATTCACTGCTGCGGGACGTACTCCTTTGCAAAATGAGGCATTTAATTTCTTGAAAACGTTACTTGATTGGCGTAAAGGTGCAGGAAATGAAGTTATCTCAAAAGGAAGCTTGAAGCATTTTATGCCGACGAATGGAGTATATGCATATATTCGTTCTTATAATGATAAGAACGTATTTGTTCTGATGAATGGTACTGATAATGAAATGAATTTGGATATGGAGCGCTATCAGGAGGTTTTGGCTGCATTTACGAAAGGTAAAGATATATTGACTCAGAGAAATATCAGTTTAGACAAAACAATGAAACTTGCTCCTAGAGAAGTCCTTGTTTTAGAATTACAATAATTTATTTTATGAAATAAATTTGATTTAAGGAAAAGGTTAGTATCTTTCGCAGATTGATACTGACCTTTTTAAATAAGAACTCAAGGTATAAAGAAGGTTCAGTTTACCATGATTAAAGACCAAATACAATATATACATGAAGAATATAACTTTTTTATTATCGACACTTCTATTTATAGGATGTTCTAAACAATTAGATTATCAACAGATTTTATCACAGGCTTATAATGATCCAATCTCGGATAACAGAATGATGGATGATGATATAATATATCTCAAACGATTCTTTCCTGATATTGAAAATATTGACTCAGTGACTTCAAAAATGGCAGAAATATGCCGGGATACTTTAGACTGGAGCCGTATACGGATTGATAAATATGATGCAGATAAGCCAGTGATATTGAATGTCTGGAAGAAAGGAGCATATGCAGATGCTTTTGTTTTGCCTCCCTTGATCAAACGGGATAAGCAATGTTTAATTGTTTCTAAAATCGATGATTTCGGTAGATTAATTGTAGAGTCTAACCGAAAAGATATTTCATGGTATGCCTTTTGGCAAAATGCTCAAATTCCTGTAAATAAAATGCAGATTCGAGATCAAGAGGTTATATTGCCTGTGCCCGAAAATGCAAAATATATGGATGAATCGGTAATTAGAGTAATGGCTGTAGGAGAAAATGGTCTGTCTAACGAATTATTTATACCGGTGAAAAAAGGAAAAGTATTAACCTTGAGTTCTGAAGCATCTTATTATTCCAAAAATCAATTATCAAGTTATCTGCAGCGATCTGATTTATATGAAAAAGAGAATCAGCTATTGAGAACTATTGGGCATGAAATTACAGATTCATTAAATCAGAACAGATGTGAATGGGGATTATCTCAAACGATAGCTGAAGTTTCGGACAATCAACTTCCCGGAATATTGAAGAATTATATGAATTGTACTTCCATTTTAGTTAATAATCCGTTTCCAACAGATAAAGTTTTCCAAATGCAGTTGCCTGATAATATAAAAATTGGAAATTTAAAATCACATTTAGGGAATTCAATAAAACAGTCAGGAAATAAGATTGTTATAAATATGAAACCTAATAGTTCTGAGATTGTTACATCAGAGTTGTATTAATAAAAGATAATTGTGTGTTATGAATAAAATAGTAGGCTCATTATTTATTAGTCTTTTTCTTTTTGCTGCGTGTAAACAAAAAGCAGAAGAACCGATTAGCATAAAGCCTGTGGATTGGTGGAATGATGCGACCATATATGAGATCAATACGCGTCAGTTTTCTCCGTCAGGATCGTTTGAAGAAGTAAAAAATCAGTTACCTCGGCTTAAAGAGATGGGTGTTGATATTCTCTGGTTTATGCCTATTCAGCCTATTGGTGAATTGCAACGTAAGGGATCATTGGGTAGTTATTATTCTATTCAGGATTATACGGCAGTTAATCCTGAATTTGGCAATTTGGATGATTTTAAAGAGTTAGTGACTGAAGCTCACAATCAGGGGATGAAAGTAATCTTGGATTGGGTTGCTAATCATACATCGTGGGATGCTAAATGGATCAATAATGATGGATGGTATTCATTAGATAGCACCGGAAATAAATATTCACCATATGATTGGTCAGATGTAGTCGAACTTAATTATGATAATCCGCAAATGCGGGATGAAATGATCAAGTCGATGAGATTTTGGGTAGATAGTGTTCATATTGATGGCTTCAGAGCAGATATGGCTCATGAGGTTCCAACTGATTTCTGGAATCAGGCAACAGATACTTTGCGTAACTATTACCCCAATATATTTATGCTGGCAGAATCAGAAAATCCGGATCTAATGGAGAAGGCATTTAATATGAATTATGCTTGGGAATTGCATCATCTATTGAACTCACTGGCTAGGGGAGAGGTATCAGCTGATTCTGTCTGGGTGTTCTATAATAAAAAGAATAAAGAGTTTACTAAGCAGGATATCCAAATGATTTTTACATCCAATCATGATGAGAATTCATGGGCGGGTACTGAATTTGAGCGTATGGGAGCAGCAGCTCCTACTTTTGCAGCTTTAACTTACCTCTTGCCAGGTATGCCTTTAATCTATAATGGTCAGGAAGCCGGATTTAACAGACGATTGGCTTTCTTTGAAAAGGATAGTATTGACTGGAATACATCCAGCCAATTTACTATGATGTATAAGCATTTAAATGCACTGAGAAAAGATAATCCTGCCCTTTGGAGTGGTCTTGATGGCGGTACGTTTGAAGAGGTCTCGAATTCGAATGCTAAAAATATTTTGTCATTTAAGCGTGTAAGAGGTCGAAATGTTGTCTTTGCTGTGTTTAATTTGTCTGATAGTACTCAGAAAGTTAATCTTTCAGATGATCTGATGGTTGGAGATTTTAATGAATTTGGAACTTCTGATCATGTGAAGCTAAATAAAGAGTTGCAATTGGATTTGGCACCTTACGAATATAAAATTTATACTCAGAAATAATATTAGGATTATGAAAATCAAATTTGAGTTACACTATCATACATCTTTTGGTGAAGAGTTGTATTTGCTTGGTGATGTTGATGCTTTGGGGAATAATAATTCTGATCGGGCATTAAAAATGAATTATGTGAAAGATGGTATTTGGACCATTCAGGTTGCGATTCCGAAAAAGAGCTCAATTTTCACGTATGAGTATATTGTGAAGAGGGGAGATGATATTGTTCGAAAAACATCTTTGAAATATCATTTTGAGAGAATTGACCATAAAGATAATTATTTGGTCTCTGACCGCTGGTTAGATATCCCGTTGAATAAACCTTTCTTTTCTTCTGCCTTTACTGAGAGTTTTTTCGCACGTGAACAGGTGCATAATAAACCACCTAAATTACTTGCTGATAGGGTTCTGAGATTGATTGTTTGTGCTCCGACTGTACCTCCTGTTTGTGATCTAGCATTAGTGGGAGATGGTGAGTTGTTCGGAAATTGGCAGATACAAAATGCTGTGAAATTTGATGATACACATTTTCCTTATTGGACTATAGAATTTGATCTCGATAAAGTCATTCCGGATATAGAATATAAGTTAGTAATGATCAAGAAGGGATCACGTGAAGTGGTAAAGTGGGAAGAGGGTGAAAATCGCAGGATTACTTTTGGTAGTTGTGCCTTTAAAAATTATTGCTATGTAATAAATATTCCTGATTTCAGGGATTATAATCCTGGAGTTCGTTATGCGGGGACAGCTATTCCTGTTTTTTCGTTACGTAGCGAATCAAGTTTCGGTATTGGCGATTTTGGTGATTTGTATAAATTTGTGGATTGGGTAAAGCTAACAGATCAAAGTATAATTCAGATCTTACCGATTAATGATACAACGATGACTCATACATGGGTTGATTCGTACCCCTACAATGCGAATTCAATTTATGCTTTGCATCCAGCTTATATTGATTTGTCTCAGTTGCCTGCTATTAAGGATCCTTTGATGGCGATGGAATATAAACGGACTCAGCCTGAATTAAATGCTTTGGCTGAAGTTGATTATGATCGTGTTACGGAGCTTAAATGGGCATTTTTAAAACAAATTTTTAAAGAATCGGGCACGCAAGTCACAGATTCGAAAGAGTATAAGGTTTGGTTTGACGCGAATAAAGAATGGCTGGAAAGCTATGCCGCATTTTCTTATCTCCGAGATATCTTCCATACGCCTGTGTTTACTACCTGGAAGAAAATGAGCGTTTATAAACAAAAAGAAATCGATGAGCTTGTATCTCCGGATTCTCCTGTTTATGATCAGATATCCTTGTATTACTTTATTCAATATGAATTACATAAACAATTGTTGCGTGTAAGAAATTATGCACACGCTAAAGGTGTCATTCTTAAAGGTGATATTCCAATTGGAATTAGTCGAAATAGTGTTGAGGCCTGGAAAGAACCTTATTTATTTAATATGTTTTCGCAGGCTGGTGCTCCTCCTGATGACTTTTCAGCAAATGGCCAAAATTGGGGATTCCCAACTTATAATTGGGATGAAATGAAACGGACCAATTATGCTTGGTGGAAAAAACGTTTCGCTAAGATGGCTGATTATTTTGATGCGTACCGGATTGACCATTTGCTTGGATTCTTTAGAATATGGGAGATCCCAATGGACTCTGTTCAGGGATTATTGGGTCATTTCAATCCTGCTTTGCCTTATAGTCGTGCTGAATTGGAAAAATTCGGATTCTATATGGATGACGAGAGACATCTTGAGCCTTATATAAGGGGACATTTCTTGCATGAATTCTTTGGTATTTATACTCAGGAAGTGATTGATACCTATCTAAATGAGGTTTCTCCCGATGTTTATAAACTGAAAGTACATTGTGATACCCAACGAAAAATTGAAAATTTACTTCAAGGTGAATTAGATGAGAAGTTGCTGTGTGTCAGAGATGGACTATTTGCTTTATGTAATGAGGTTCTTTTTGTTCGCGATCCTAAGGAAAAAGACAAGTTTCACCCGCGTATTAGTGCACAGTTTACAAAAAGTTTTCAAGAGCTTGAATTTTGGTTGAAAGATTCTTTTAATTCATTGTATAATGAATTTTTCTATAACCGACATAATAGTTTTTGGGAAGCTCAGGCTATGGAGAAATTACCTCCAATTATTGAGTCGACAAATATGCTAGTTTGTGTAGAGGATTTGGGGATGATCCCTGATTGTGTGCCTCATGTAATTGATGTACTGCAGGTTTTAGCGTTAGAAATTCAGCGTATGCCTAAAGATCCTAAACTTCAATTTGGATTAACAAATCAATATCCTTATTTGTCTGTTTGTACTACTAGTACGCACGATATGGCGCCAATTAGGGAGTGGTGGCATGAAAACGGGGCTGTAACACAAGATTATTATAATCATATTTTGTGGCAAGATGGAAAAGCGCCAATTGAATGTTCTCCATATATTGCAGGTTTGATCGTCAATAATCATTTGAAATCACCGGCGATGTTAACCATTTTGCCTTTGCAGGATTGGATGGCTATAGATGAGAAAGTTCGTAAGGCAGATGCGCTTTCGGAACGAATTAATGTTCCTTCAATTGCAAAACATTATTGGCGTTATCGAATGCATTTATCAATCGAGGAGTTGATGAATTGCTCTGGTTTTAATGAGATCATACGCACGATGATTTTAGACTCCGCCAGATGTATCGATTACTAATTAAATGAAAAGAAGAGACTGTTTTGAATACACAAAATAGTCTCTTCTTTTCATTTGACATTTCTTTGTTACTACCTGATTAAACTTTTACCCATATGTTTTTGACTTCGTTCAATGTGTCTGAGTTGTTTTATTGAATTTGCTCTCAGAATCACGTTTTTACAGATGGATTTTGATAAATTTGGTGCTAGTGTAACGTTTTCAAGTAAAGGAGACTTATAGAAATTAATTATTATCAAAACATGTAAGTTTTTAGTTTTGTTTATAGTTTTAAGCTTGTAGATTTCAATAAGTTATATTATATTTGTAGGAGAAATGACAAGAGTCTTATTTCTAATAATACTATTGCTTCTAGACGCGGTCTTCTTGTTC
>JBOFIZ010000252.1:0-4836 GCA_051650425.1 Bacteroidales bacterium | reverse complement strand
ATGCTACTTTTACTCATTACAAAGATTCAGCTAAAGTGAATAATGAAGTTGTACCTATCGATTATAAAGGTAAATATGTACCGATGGTACCTAAACATACGATGTCTATAGGTATGAGTTACACAAAAGGGCTTAATACTTTATTACTGGATCGTATAAGCGGAAATATTCAGTTACGCGGTAGCGGTGAAATCTACTGGACGGAAGATAATAAGCGTTCGCAACCTTTTTATACAACCTGTGATGCAAAAATGTCGTTACATAAAAAGATTGTTCGTTTAGATATCTGGGCAAAAAACATCTTCAATAAACAGTATCAGACATTTTATTTCGAGAGTATGGGAAGACCTTTTGCTCAATTAGGTAAACCTTTTGAAATAGGAGCGGATGTAATCATTTCATTCTAAAACGACAAAATGACTATACTGCATCATAAGTGCAACAAGGGGGAATTCCGATTGGAATTCCCCCTTGTTTTTGTTCTTAATATTTATAACTGATAGCACGGTTAGGCTAGAATAGCAGCAGTATCAGCAGCGATCATAAACTCCTCATCTGTAGGAATAACCACTACTTTTACTTTCGATTCTGGTTTGCTTAACAAAGCTTCTTCTCCACGAAGACCTTCGTTCTTTTCAAAATCAAAGTCAATACCCATAAACTCAAGTCCTTTACAAACTGCAGCACGAGTCGAACATTGATTTTCACCTACACCACCTGTAAATACGATAACATCAACTCCTTCCAAAGCTGCTGCATAAGCACCTACATATTTTTTAATACGATAATCGTACATTTCTAATGTCAATTTCGCACGTTCATTTCCTTTTTCGATTGCATCGTTTAATTCACGCATATCAGACGATACTCCCGACAAACCTGCAACACCTGATTGCTTGTTTACAAGGTTCGAAATACCTGATGCGTTTAACCCTTCTTTCTCCATTAAGAAAGTCAGAACACCTGCATCGATATCACCTGAACGTGTACCCATCAAAAGACCCTCTACCGGAGTGAATCCCATTGATGTATCCACACTTTTACCATCTTTAATCGCTGCAATAGAAGCACCGTTACCGATATGGCAAGTAATGATTTTCTGATCTTCATAATTCAAGCCTAAGAAATCACATGCACGTTTAGAAACATAGCGATGACTTGTTCCATGAAAACCATAGCGACGGATCGCATATTTTTCATACAATTCATACGGTATACCATATAAATAAGCATGTTTAGGCATAGTTTGATGGAAAGCTGTATCAAATACACCCACTTGAGGTAGGTTTGGCATCAACTCTTTAACAGCGTAAATACCCTTCAAGTTTGGTGGATTATGTAAAGGAGCTACCTCGATACATTCAACCATTTTTTCGATTACTTCATCCGTAATCAAAACACTTGAGTTGAATTTCTCACCACCGTGAACGACACGATGACCTACAGCATCAATTTCATCTAAGGATTTAATACATCCATGCTCTTCGCTTTGAAGTACATTTAGAATCAACTGAACCGCTTTTTGGTGTTCCAGAATTTCATCTTCGATAATAACTTTTTCGCCGTCAGGCTTCGTTAATTTCAAGAATGAACCTTTTAAACCAATTTTTTCGATACCTCCCTGAGCAAGAACTTCTTTCGAGTCCATATTAATGAACTTATACTTTACAGAAGAACTTCCACAATTTAACACTAAAATTTTCATTTCTATTATTATGGCTAAATAATGAGGCAAGACCTTATGGCGTAGCCTCACCTCATTATCGTTGAATTTTTTATTTTGACGCTTTAATTCCAATTGCCTGATTAGCTGTAATAGCTACCATTGCATAAATATCTTCTGCCGAACATCCACGAGATAAATCGTTGATCGGAGCTGCAATACCTTGCAAAATCGGACCTACAGCCTCTGCGCCTGCAATACGCTGTACAAGTTTGTATGAAATATTACCAACTTCTAACGTTGGGAATACCAAAACATTCGCATTACCTGCGATCTCGCTACCCGGAGCTTTGCTTTGTCCTACGTGAGGAACAATCGCAGCATCAGCCTGTAACTCACCTTCAATCATCAAAGAAGGATCAAGTTCTTTAGCCATACGCGTTGCTTCTACAACTTTGTCAACCATCTCGTGTTTTGCACTCCCTTTCGTAGAGAAGCTCAACATTGCAATTTTAGGTTCGAAACCTGCTATCGCACGGGTTGTATGACCGGTAGATACCGCAATCTGCGCCAGCTCAGCAGCTGTCGGATTTGGGTGAACAGCACAATCAGCAAAAACCATCACGCCTTCATGTCCCCATTTTTTATCTTGCATAAACATCAGGAATGCTCCTGAAACTACACTGATACCCGGAAGTGTTTTCACGATCTGGAAAGCAGGACGTAACACATTACCTGTTGTATTTTGAGCACCTGCTACTTCACCGTCTGCATCTCCGTTTTTGATCATTAAGCAAGCCAGATACAATGGATCTTCAGTTAATTTAGCAGCTTGTTCCATCGTCATGCCTTTGCTTTTACGCAAGTCAAAAAGAAGATTCGTATAAACTTCTTTTTTATCATGATTAACTGGATCAACAATAGTCGCTTTAGCAATATGATTCAACTGGTTAGCTGCTGCTAAAGTGGCGATCTCATCCGGATTACCGATTAAGATAATCTCTGCAATACCATCTGCTAATAGTTTATCAGCAGCTTTAAGGGTACGTTCTTCTGTTCCCTCTGGTAACACGATGCGTTGCTTATCAGCTTTTGCACGTGCATAGATCTGATTCATTATGTCCATTGTATATGTATGTTTAATCTTTTAATATCTTGAGAAGATAAAGAACACGGAAAAACAGCATTTCTCCGAATTCGGGTACAAAAATAGTAATTTTGCAATATTCAGATAGCAATTTTCAAGAAAAAAAATCATCTTTAGATTGCAAAAGAGATAGATAAGCAAACAATTGATCTGTAAAAGATAAAAATACATATCAAATTCTTTTCTTTACATCCATTTCTTCATACAATCGATCTGCAATCTCTGAGTTTTAATATCAAATTGCAAAATCATAATTAATTATAAATTCATATTCCGGCTTTTGATCTGTAAATAAAGAACTTATTCAACTAAATATATAACATCTTTAGCCAAAAACTTGTTCTGTATATTTGAACTTCATTTATGAAAGTTGTATCCCTTTTTTGAATCAGCGATTCTATATATAATTATATTATTCTTTATTAGAAATTTACTCATATAATTAGTGTACGATTCATATATTTATCATTTATTTGTAACGCAAATACACCCGTTTGCATTTTACATTCCGGAAGCTATGAAGAATAAAATATTTATATCCTGCTTCCTGTGTAATGAACCGTTCAGAGATTGACTACGTTATAGATACTGTCAATCGGTTTCGTGAATAAGAATTTATAAATCTAATGATTATGGCACAAAATATTCATCCCGAAAATGACGAAAAGTACATCGGTCTGACTGTTAATGAAGGCATTGTTTCCCCACCGACTGTCAATCCTTATTTGCATAAAACACGGAAACGCAGAAAACAATACTCTGCTTCTGAATTTGTGGAAGGCATATTAAAGGGAGACCGGACGATCTTAAGTCAGGCTGTCACTTTAGTGGAAAGTGCAAACTACGAACATCAGCTGATTGCACAGGAAGTAATCGAAAAATGTCTTCCTCATTCGGGTAATAGTGTTCGAATAGGTATTACGGGAGTTCCCGGAGCCGGCAAAAGTACTTCGATCGACACATTCGGGATGCACTTGATCGGCAGTGGTAAGAAACTGGCCGTCTTAGCTATTGATCCAAGCAGCGAACGCTCCAAAGGGAGTATTCTGGGTGATAAAACGCGTATGGAACAGCTCTCCATCCAGGAGAATGCTTTCATCCGGCCTTCACCGTCAGCTGGCTCATTAGGTGGTGTGGCTCGCAAAACTCGCGAAACCATTATTCTTTGTGAAGCTGCCGGATTTGATACGGTTTTTGTTGAAACTGTAGGGGTCGGACAAAGTGAAACAGCTGTACATTCAATGGTCGACTTCTTTATGCTTCTTCAGGTTCCCGGAACGGGAGATGAGCTTCAGGGCATTAAGAGAGGAATTATGGAAATGGCAGATGGCATCGTGATCAATAAAGCAGATGGAAATAATATAGATAAAGCGAAACTTGCTCAAGGGCAGTTCCGCAATGCTTTACACCTCTTTCCCGCAACAGACTCAGGTTGGAAGCCACAGGTACTGACTTATTCGGGCTACTATGGCACAGGCATAAATGAGATCTGGGAAATGGTTTATCAATACATCGACTTTACAAAAGAAAACGGATATTTCGATTTCAAACGTAACGAGCAGTCCAAATACTGGATGTATGAATCAATCAATGAACAATTGAGAGAAAGCTTCTATCGCAATCCTGAAATTCAGAAGATGCTGATCGAAAAAGAGCACAAGGTATTAAATGCCGAAATCAGCTCTTTTGTTGCAGCCAAACAAATGCTGGATATTTATTTCAAAGGACTTACCTCTAAAGAGTAGGTCTGACCTTAACTAAATACTTTTTTTTATTATGTCAAACAACAATTCTGCCTTATTATCCTTCTTATTAGGACTAGGCTTAGGCGCTGCCATCGTTTATTTCATTACCTCTGAAAAGGGTAAAGATGTACGTAAGAAAATCTCTGATTTTCTTGAAGAAAGAGGTATTCACTTATCAACACACGAATTGGACGAGTTGATCGCACAGGTGAAACACAAATTCAAACATGTAACTCATAAAGAGACTCTTGAACCATAATTTATGGAAGAACAAAAAAGAA
>JBOFIZ010000251.1:0-4830 GCA_051650425.1 Bacteroidales bacterium | reverse complement strand
CCACCGCAGCTGCCGTGGCTGTAGGTGCCAGAAAACAGATTAGCCCCGACTCACCCAGCATCCGGTTAAACGGATAAAAAAGAATCCAGATCAATACAGCAGACGACAACTGGAAAGTAATCAACTTAAAATGCAGTTTCCTGAATCGTAATTCAGTCGGAGACAACCGGCTAAATGTCAGAAACAACATCGAGAAAATCAGATAAGGCGTCAGAAACGTCAGCCTCGAAAAGAAGGAGTAGAATATTATCCCTGCAAACATGGCAATAGGTAACATCCAGTTTTTTAAAAAAGTTATCATCTGTGTTCTTATTTTTCCCCGCAAAAGTAAATAAAAAAAGAGAGACCGATAAAAACCGATCTCTCTTAAATATATTTTTTCGAATTACAATTGCTCTTTGTAATGCATAAACGGAACATCAATACTTGTATAGTTCAACAAGTTTTGATCTTTCTGTTTTTTGTAAGTTACAACTACGCGACCCTGAACGCCTTCTTTTTTAGCTTTCACCCATCTCGTAAGATTCATTGTAGCCAACTGGTTCTTAACCGCTGTACCCGGCTTTTCGCCACCATCGTTGTGAACAACATAAACAAAAATCTGATCTTCTGATTCGCTTGTACGTTTCTCATCAACAATGAAAGTAAAATAATGCGTTGGACCTTCCTGAGCTTTTTCAGCATTGAAAATCAGGTTCAGATTCATGTAATAAGAAACGATTTTATTCTGAACCGAAAAGCTTACACTTGACAATGGTGTAATATTCGCTAAAATATGATTCTGTCCTCCTGCTTGCTCTGCTGTCAAAGTATCATTTACCTCAGTAACTGATGACATATCAAATTTTTTCAATTGTTGCACACCCGAAACCTCTGCATAAGTATATGCCTGAGATGGCTGCTCATCGTAGTTAATATTCAAATTACACAAAATACGTTGTCCTTCGCTTAAATCACCCAATACAGACTGAACGATCGGTCTTACAGTACCTGCACCGTTATCAGCGTTAATAAGTGTAGTCCCCGTCATATCAGACTCTACAGTCCCGATAATAGAAAAAGACGCATTATTACCCCCTTTTAAACAACCTGTCATCATTAGGGACATCATAGCGACACCCATCAACATTGAGTTTTTTAGTAATTTCATAAAATAGAGTTTATTAAGTTATTAAGATTATAATCAGAATTTAAACCGTGCCCCCAGTTGCAAAGATAAATCCACCGGTTTATCCTTACGTATATTAATGATATAACTGTTATTATCAAAATAATAGGCTATACCCGGTTCAAAATAAAGCTGAAACAGATTGGATAAACTATATCCCACACCGACAGCTCCATTTACAGATAATTGCGGACGATTCTCCAGTGCTTCGTCAAAAGCACTCAACGAACCTCTTCCGTAATCGGCATTATACGAATAAGCCTCTTTCCATGTACCTGCTATATTAAAATCAATTGCTCCTCCGGCTTTCACATAAGCCGAAAGACCTTTCCAGCTCCACACTTTGTAACGAAAAGCCAAAGGTATCCCCAGATAATGCAGATGCTGTGTCTCATTCCGAAAACTCGAATTACTGCGCAATTCACTTCGCATGTATGTATAAGACACACCGATCTCTGCCGATAAGTTTTTGATAAGATCCTTGTCAAACATCACAGCCAGCGACAGTGGTGTAAAGTGCTTCACATCCGCATCCTCTACCTGTCCTGCGGGACGAACCATCTGGAGCAGCTCCGCATTGTATTTCGTAGCGTAACGTCTCAAAGTAGCATCCGCATTCTTGGTTGCCTGTTCCGAAAAGCCCGAGTTACCAAAATTAATAGAAAAACCCGACTTCCGCTTTACCTTATCAGTTTTATTATATTCATTTTCAGGTTGTTTGGAAACATCCGAACCCATTTGCTCAAATGCTCTTATTTTAGCCTGTTTTTCTTCATCGCTTACAAATGTATCAATCTGATCCTCCTGCGGTTCTGCCATTTGAGCATCCGCCGCTGCCAAATCAGTATCTTCCTCCGCCATATACTCGTTAGTATCAGCTTCGACTGCCGGTCTCGTAAAAGAGGCAGCCGTCAGAACTTTCACCGGTCCTCTTCCGCTTGCTTTTGCCGCAGCCGGGGTTGCAACCATACGGTTAACCTCAGGCAAGGACTCTATCAGCGGATTCGATTTCAACAAACCGGGGTCAGTCTGCTCTATAATCTGTATGTTAGATTTCTCATTCTCGTCCTTCAGCCCCTGGTACATAACAGACACCGAAGCTGAAGCCAACAGCAGAAACGATGCCGCAACAAACCATGGCCGCTTCCATAACGGAATCCGCACCACAGGTCGATCGGAAAGATTAGCCTCGATAGCATCCCAAATATCATTCGGAACATCCATCTGATGCTTAATTAACTTCTCCCGAAATATCTTGTCTAAATGTTGATCGTCTCTTTTGTCCATTTTTACTTTAAATTCACTATGATTGAGAAAATGTCAGATTAGCTCTTTTCGCCTTTGCTTATTTCATGCAATTTCTTTTGCAGATATTGCCTCGCTCTGGTAAACTGAGAACGGGATGTACTTTCTGTTATACCCAATGCATCCCCTATCTCCTTATGAGAGTAACCCTCTATCGCATACATATTAAATACTGTTCTGAATCCTGTAGGCAGTTCGGCCACAATCTCCATCAATTCATTCGCAGAAAGCCTTTCGACCATCGAATAGTCCGGCTCAAATAATACACTGGGATCTTCCAGCACCAACGAATCTCTTAACACATCGTTCTTCCTCAGATACTCCAGACATAAATTTGAAAAAACTCTCCGGACCCACCCCTCAAAAGATCCTGCCCCCTGATAGGTTCCTATGGAATTAAATACCTTCACGAACCCATCCTGCAACAAATCCCTCGCGACTTCGTAGTCATTCACATATCTGAAGCATACAGACATCATCAGAGGTGCAAAACGCTCATAGAGCATCCGTTGCGAACGGCGATCCTGACGGATCACTCCATCAATAAGCTGCTGCTCCTCCATTTCTTTATGTTTCTGCGTTATGTGTTTCATTATTATTGACGGGTTACTAATACAAATTGCTGCAAACCTAGTTTACTAATTAACATATATTAAATTCCAGAACCTGACTATAAGGCCTCTAGCGAAAACAAAATTAGGATTTAACAGCATATCTGCAAGCATAATTTCGAATTAAGTCATAAAAATAAACATAGTCTCTAAAAAAAACAGTAACCGAAAACCACATAACATCCTATAAACGAGATCATCCCGCCTTTAACACAAAAACAGCGCTCCCACGGGCTTAAACCCATTTTTTGATTTATTTACTGAAATAATTACGCACTATTGCGGCCTGAGAAAGCAAATTTCCATAAAATGTATGCACACTTCCGCCCTCTCGTAAAAATTCTCAAAGGATTTTCCTTATATTTGTCGTTAAGAACTAATAGATCAGTAAAGAATGATATCAGTTGACGGATTAACAGTTGAATTTGGAGGTTCGACTCTATTTGAAAATATCTCTTTCGTAATTAACGAAAAGGATCGTATTGCACTTATGGGTAAAAACGGTGCAGGAAAATCCACACTTCTTAAAATTCTCGCAGGAGCCAGACAAGCTACCAGAGGTAAAGTTTCTGCTCCCAAAGAAGCAGTGATCGCATACCTGCCTCAGCATTTGATGACAGATAACACCCGCACTGTTTTCGAGGAAACATCACAGGCTTTCTCTCATCTTTTCGAAATGGAAGCCGAAATCGAAGCTCTTAACAACGAAATGGCTACTCGCACGGACTATGAGTCTGAAAGCTACTACGAGCTTATCGACAAAGTGGCTACCCTAAGCGAAAAGTTCTACGCTATCGACCTGACTAACTTCGCCGAAGACGTAGAAAAAATATTATTGGGCTTAGGATTCTCACGCGATGATTTCCACAAACCGACCAGTCAGTTCAGTGGCGGTTGGAGAATGCGCATCGAGTTGGCTAAACTCCTGCTCAAACAACCCGACGTGCTTCTGCTTGATGAGCCGACCAACCACCTCGATATCGAGTCGATCCAATGGCTGGAAGACTTCCTTATCAACAGCGCCAAAGCCGTTATCGTTATTTCCCATGACCGTGCTTTTGTCGATAATATCACGACACGCACCATCGAGGTTACAATGGGACGTATCTACGACTACAAAGTAAACTACTCAAAATACCTGGAACTTCGTCAGGAACGTCGCGAACAGCAACAAAAACAATACGAAGAACAGCAGAAAATGATTGCAGAAACCAAAGAGTTTATCGAACGTTTCAAAGGAACGTATTCCAAAACGCTCCAGGTGCAATCACGTGTCAAGATGCTCGAAAAATTAGACATTATCGAGGTAGACGAAGAGGACACTTCTGCCCTTCGCCTGAAATTCCCGCCTTCGCCACGTTCGGGCAACTATCCCGTAGTGGCAGACAGTGTTTCCAAAAACTACGACGATCTGCTTGTCTATGACAATGCAACATTCACCATCGAGCGTGGACAAAAAGTTGCATTCGTCGGCAAAAACGGTGAAGGTAAATCGACGATGATCAAGTCCATCATGGGCGAAATTGACTTCAATGGCGATCTGACACTCGGACACAACGTGCAAATAGGCTACTTCGCTCAAAACGAAGCATCTCTTTTAGATGAGGAATTAACCGTCTTCCAAACCATCGACGACGTAGCTCAAGGCGATATCCGCAACAAGATCAAAGATCTTTTAGGCGCATTCATGTTCGGCGGCGAAGCATCAATGAAAAAGGTTAAAGTTCTCTCCGGAGGAGAAAGAAC
>JBOFIZ010000250.1:0-1490 GCA_051650425.1 Bacteroidales bacterium | reverse complement strand
AGGTTATTTTATGCAGTGTCCTGAATAAAACGGTTTTTTATCATGGTTCGCCCAGATGGGCATAAATACTTCGCACCATGCCTGGTGTGAGATACTTGTTTCGTTTCCCGAATCCCTGTGCACAAAGATCCTCATACAGCTGTTTGCAACGCCGGATATATTTACCCAGGCTGTTGGTCGCACTCTTCCGCTGCTGGAGCGGAAAGTATTTTACTGCAATTTCACCAAAACTGATTAGTCCCATTTCGTTTAGATTTACGCTGAATTTTCAATGGCCCTATCTTCCCGAATTTTGATACGTATCAAAATATTTTTACATACGTATTAAAATATTTTTTGGTACGTATGTAAAATATTTTTCATACGTATGTAATTTCAGGATATCGGTTACGTCCATTCAATTTCTCTTTAAAATACTTCTTAAACTCTCTCAAATCGGGGTAAATCTGAATAATATCAGACAATTTGACTAAAAAGATTCTGCTCATATACTTATTTTTTTTATTTAATAATTTAATGAATCGATGTAATACTTCTTGTATTTACACCATAAATTTAATATAATTTTCATTAATACGAAAATCTACAGCACCCTAAAAGCACGATAAAATCTGTTTTTGTGCGCGAAAAGCAATTCCTTAACAGACTTTAACCCTGCCTGCTCATTCTGATTTTCTCATAATCTTCACTTTTTCCCGTATTTCAGTTAACAATCTTGGAACAACTTGTGTCCCCCATTCAGCTAAAACTATAGCTATTTTATTGTTCGACAAAGAAGAGAAAAAGATGTCTTTAAAAACGTCGAGATTCAGTATAAATGAGCGATTAAAATAATAGCCATGATCTTTCTGATGAAGAATTATACAATCTTTCAATTCGCCGAGTGTCCCCCGGTAATCATATAGCAACTCTTTTCCGTGTCCATAAATGTACACTCTCCGACCTTTTACATCTGCATATTTGATCGCTGCAAAACAGCCTCCTAATATTTCACAGCGACATGAACCATCTGTCTTATCATGTTTTTGACACCTCGTCAATACGTCATCAATAGTAAATACCTTATTATTAATCGCCTTCGGATCGTTACCCGTTACTTTATGTATTTCTCTGAATACTTTTAAGAGTTTACTCATAATATAAAAGCGTACAGAGCAGAATCTTATACGATAAATATAATAAATATACATGAGAAATGCTTCTTGAATAGCCGAAGAGATCCCCTATCAGACCGATTCACTTGATTGTCGTGCTGTTTATTGTTAAAAAAACCGACCAACCATCGATAACCATCGCTTATCTCCTGCGCGGTTTGGGCGCATCGTACCTTTGTCATACAAGATCAGTCAATGACTTGTTTATCAGAATTTTTAATCTTCAAAAAACAAAAGAATTATGGCTATTAAGTATGTATTGGTTGAGCGTCCGAATCCACAGGATCGTAATGCTCCGAAGAAGTTTTATGCAAATGCAGTGGTTCGTGGATCTAT
>JBOFIZ010000249.1:0-1286 GCA_051650425.1 Bacteroidales bacterium | reverse complement strand
GCTCGATAGCGATGCTCATCTGGAGAGATGGCAGAGTGGTCGAATGCGGCGGTCTTGAAAACCGTTGTACTGCAAGGTACCGGGGGTTCGAATCCCTCTCTCTCCGCTAAAAGCGCTGAAAACAAAAGTTTTCGGCGCTTTTTTTATTCAATCTTCAAACCCTTTCTTTTCAATATTTTATTATATATTTGCGCCCAAAGACAACATCTCTAATATTCTGCTAAAATACTGAAAAACATAAATATCAGTACTATAAGAAAGACAGAATCGGTATTACACGAGATGAATAATATCAATCATAAATTTTCAGCTTAGACGGCTCAAAATACTTCTCGCTGCCGGATGGTTTAAAACTATGATACATCCCTGACGTAAGCACATAATTAGTGTAAATCTAATAATTACAAAAAATGAAAAAACTATTTGCTTTAATTGCCATATTGGCAGCTTTTACTCCTTGTTTCCCCTCTGTAGGTGATTCTCTTATATATCAAGATAAAGTATATATTCTGGAGGAGCCTGTATTGAGTAAGTTCAATTTAAATACTCCAAGAGATGTCTTTGATATCGTATTTAAGGAGCTTGACAGATTCGACTTTGTCGTTATTCCTAATCCCCGTCTGGATATGTGCATTGTAAGTATGAATATAACGAATGAAGGATGTTTACTGATCAATGATATACAACCCTATTATCAGCCATTTGCACATCCAGTTGGTATTGAAATTTCAGATTTTATACCAGACAGACAGACGAGAATGCAAAGATTGGCCGATATTACTGGGGAAACATTAACCAAAGAATATGCGTTACCCGTAACCTGGATGAATAAATCTATTGCCACAAAAACAGATTATATTTCCCTAACCCATTTTCTGAATACAGCTTCTTTTGAAATAAATAAAGGAGTTCTGACCAAATTTGAAACAACCAAAAATAATGTTGGCTTTTATGACAACATTAAGCGAATAGATTCAATTATTAATTCAGCTATAACTGAGGCTGACTGGTCTGTTATTAACTCTTTGGAAGACAATGTTTTCAGATTTAGCCTTTTACATCAAATTAAAAAACATCCGGATGAAGTTCTATTGATTATTAACAAAATTACTGACAAGTTAAACTCAATACCATCAGATCAGTTGTGTTCAAAGGCTTTAAGAGGTCGTTTACCTAATATTTTCTGGGAGTCATTTAGCTCAAATACTTCCAGATTCAATGAAATAAAAATCGATGGAAGAAAAAACAAAGCTTCACTCTTTGTTTCATTGGGATATTAGACAAAG
>JBOFIZ010000248.1:0-2662 GCA_051650425.1 Bacteroidales bacterium | reverse complement strand
AGTGACGAAGAAAAGCTTCTTGCTAACAAGAGGTTTTCGAAGTTAGTGCGGGAAATTAATACATGCATCAGCTTGTTAAATGACTAAGGATATAGGATATGGATGAAAAGATGCTTGTAACTTTTTATATTGCAGGTAAGCCGTTCAAACTAAATATTAATCGTGCAGACGAAGAATTTATTCGTAAAGCTGCGAAACAGGTAGATCAACGGTTTGCAAAATACAAAGAACGATTTGATGATCAGACAATAGATGATACAATGACCATGTCAATGGTTGCTTTTCATTTTGCGTATGAGTGTCTGACATTGAAGAAAGATAATAATGTCGAACAAATATTTGACAAATTAGAGAATATTTCAGCTGATATAGATTCTTTCTTTATCGAATAAACGATTTTATACCCCGGCACTAACATCAAAGGATTATTTCTCTGATGTTGGTGCCTTTTTTCTATTATAAATTTAATACATTTAAGTACGATGATTTTAACTACAATAGGTATTGGCATTGCCTGCCTTATATTAGGGATAGCCGTTACTTGGATTGCAACGAAAACTCTTTATCGCAATAAGTTCGAGGGACTAATCGATGAAGCAGAAAAGGAATCAGAAGCAATCAAGCAACGAAAACTGTTCGAGGTTAAAGAAAAATTTTTGAATCTGAAAACAGATCTTGAGAAACAAGCTAACTCAAGAAATTCTAAGCTTCAATCTATCGAAGCGAAGTTGAAACAAAAAGAGATGGTGTTGAATCAAAAAAATGATGAGGTTCAGAAAAAATCTCATAACCTTGATCAACAAAAAGAACATTTAGAAGCTCAATTATCTCAACTTGAGAAAAAAGAACTCGAAGTTGAAAAAATGTATAAAGAAGAAATTAAACGTCTTGAATCGATCTCAGGTCTATCTGCAGACGAAGCGAAAGAAAAGTTGATTGATTCTTTAAAAGAAGAGGCTAAAACAGATGCTGCTTCATACATCAATGAAATTATTGAGGAATCTAAATTAACAGCCAGTAAGGAAGCCAAAAGAATCGTTGTTCAAAGTATTCAGCGTTTGGCTACAGAGACGGCGATTGAAAATGCGGTTACTGTATTCCACATTGAGTCTGACGAAATGAAAGGTCGTATTATTGGTCGTGAAGGTCGTAATATCCGTGCCCTTGAAGCTGCAACAGGAGTGGAAATTATTGTTGATGATACTCCGGAAGCTATCGTTCTTTCAGGATTTGATCCGGTAAGACGTGAGATTGCCCGCTTGGCTCTTCACCAGCTTGTAACAGACGGACGTATCCACCCGGCTCGTATTGAAGAGGTGGTTACCAAAGTTCGTAAGCAAATTGAAGAAGAAATTATTGAAACGGGTAAACGTACAGCGATTGACTTAGGTATCCATGGGTTACATCCTGAATTAATCCGTTTGATCGGTAAAATGAAATATCGTTCATCTTATGGTCAAAACTTATTACAGCATGCTCGTGAAACAGCTAATCTTTGCTCGATTATGGCTGCTGAATTAGGACTTAATCCGAAGAAAGCTAAACGTGCCGGTCTGTTACATGATATAGGTAAAGTGCCGGATGATGAACCAGAATTACCACATGCTATTCTGGGTATGAAACTAGCAGAGAGATACAAAGAAAAACCAGATATTTGCAATGCTATCGGAGCTCACCACGATGAGGTTGAGATGACAAGTCTTTTGGCACCGATCGTTCAGGTATGTGATGCTATCTCAGGAGCAAGACCAGGTGCTCGTCGTGAAATCGTTGAAGCTTATATCAAGCGTTTGAATGATTTGGAACAATTGGCATTGTCTTATCCGGGTGTTATTAAAACTTATGCAATCCAGGCAGGACGCGAATTGCGCGTAATCGTTGGAGCAGAAAAGATAGATGACAAGGATACAGAAAAACTATCAGCTGAAATTGCAAAACGTATTCAAGACGAAATGACTTATCCGGGTCAGGTTAAGATTACGGTTATTCGTGAAACTCGTGCTGTAAGTTTTGCTAAATAAGAAGTAAAAAATAAAGCAAAAAAGGTCTGTTGTGAGAATACTCATTACAGACCTTTTTTTTGTATCAGCGGATAAATCCGGTTGTTTGTAAGTGTCACTGCGATTGGTTTTTTTATAAATAAGACCTATGATCTTATCAAGCATCAGTAAACGCCTCCTCTGTAAACTCAATCCGTTGTAATTTATAAATCTGTCAACCAATTCCAGTATAAGTCACAATGTTTTTATCACAGTGAAATTAGATACCTATCAAAATATTTTTTCATACGTATCAAACGAACTTTTCATACCTATGAAAAATTCGTTTAATACGTATCTAAATTTTGAGTCTTACGGACAATCATAAATTATATCCGTATTTCAGCAAATCAATATACGCATTTCATAATTGCCAAATACGTATTTCATCGACACCAAATACGTATCTAAATTGGCCATACCCCTAATTTCGGATTACACAATAAACGATAAAGCCTAAATCGGATTACATATTTCTGAATAATTCGAATAACTGAAGGCAACCCTTTCAATATGCCTGTTACATCAAAAAGATACGGTATATCTTTTCAGAGATACACCGTATCTTTTCACCGAACGACTCAAACTAAGCACTCCTCTCCCGGAGTTTTGCGATTTGAATC
>JBOFIZ010000247.1:0-1282 GCA_051650425.1 Bacteroidales bacterium | reverse complement strand
GTTCTTTCTGATAATATTATAAAATAATTTCCTCTGTCTTTGAATATCTAATGAAAAAGAGGTCGTCCATATCAAAATGAACGACCTCTTTTTTATTTTCTTTTATGGCTTATCAAACCTCCGCCTACAACTCTGTTTTCAATATACATTACAGCTGATTGACCCGGAGTAATACCTGTTGCCAGATCATGATCAAAGTTGATAAAGACTCTGTCTTCTTCAATCTTCTCCACGCTGCATGGGATCAACTGACTCCGATAACGTATACGAATCATCAGATTCTGCGATTCCAGATCTTTATAACATGGAATATTACAATGCTCAATAATCATGTTATGTGCTATCAGGTCATCTTTCTCACCGAGAATAATGGTATTTTTTACCGGATTAATTTTTAGAACAAAAGCCGGATAACCTAATGCGATATTCAATCCTTTTCTTTGTCCTACTGTATAATAAGGAAATCCCTTATGCAGACCTAGTTTTTTTCCTTGCTTGTTTACAAAATTTCCCTGTCCGACTAACTGATCGATTTCAGGCAGTTGTTCCTTCAGAAATTCCCGATAGTCTGTCTCTACGAAACAGATCTCCATGCTTTCCGATTTCTGAGATTTCTCAACAAAGCCACGACTGAATACATAGTCACGCACCTCTTTTTTTGTCATTCCGCCTAACGGAAAAAGAGTACGTTTCAATTCCTTCTGTCCTAATCGCCACAAAAAGTAAGACTGATCTTTCGTCGAATCTATACCTTGTTCGATATAATATATACCATCTTTATCTACAATCTGAGCATAATGTCCCGTAGCAATATAGTCACAGCAAAGCTCATCAGCCAATGCCTGTAAGTATTTCCATTTAAAGAAGATGTTACACATGACACATGGATTCGGCGTCCGACCTTTCATATATTCATCAATAAAGTCTTTCACAACCACATCCTTAAATTCACCGCGCACATCAAGTACGTGATGCGGAAATCCCAGTTTATCTGCCAGCTCTTTTGCTTCAATCACATAATCAGGTTGTTTCTGGCCATAAATGGCAAATTTAGAAGGTGCATCCCACATACGCATCGTCACACCTATCAAATCATAACCCTGCTCCTGAAGCATCATACATACGGCTGAACTGTCGATTCCGCCGCTCATTCCTACTAAAACTTTTTTCTTTTCCATCTTTCGCTTTTGCAAATTGAAGGTTTGCTTTTAGATTAATCTTCCATCTCTTCCATCGAGATGACAATCGTGTTTAATATATCTACCGCACGTTCCACACTGGT
>JBOFIZ010000246.1:0-1476 GCA_051650425.1 Bacteroidales bacterium | reverse complement strand
GGATGCTCACTTCACTCAGATCAGGCTGATAGTTCATTTGCAGAGCATCCAGCTCTTGCATGGATGTTACCTGCTTTAATGGTTTTTCAATTTCAGACGGTGTATTTGCTAATGCATAAAGGGTATAACAGCCTGGTCTCAACATCATCTGATAATTGCCCTTTGTCGTTTTTTGAAGCTCTGTTTCTGATTTATTGATCTCCAGTGATCCTGCCGAATTAAAGGCAATTACCCGTAATTCTGTAATCTGCGTTTCACCTGTAGCAATAGCATTTTGTGGTTTGAAAGTTATATATACATTATCCCCGCTTTCCTTTCCTCCGCCAAACTCTTCGGCAATACATCCCTGAGTGATGGCTAAAACAGACAAGCACAGTAATAATAAGAATGTTTGTATTGGTCTCATATTGATATCTTTTATACTTCCGGTTTTACCGGAACATTATTCCATCCGTTTACGCTGACACCGACTAATACGGATTGATGGTAATTCAGGATAATCTGATATTTGTTTTCTTTGTCCAGTTCTCCCTGAGTCTTATAAGCCGGCGATTTCTGTATTTCATCAATTAGTTCTACAGGTTTTATTCCGGGCATAGGAATACCGTTTTTATCGACCAGCATGAATGTCATTTTTTTATGCATAATCAATCTCAAAACATCAAAAGAATAAGTTTGTCCGTGACTGATTCGTGCATTATATATCTTGTCCTGTGCATCGACAGGTATATTATTTTCATAATCGTAGCGACCGTTATTGGCATAAATAACCGGTTTGTAGCCAGTAGTGTCTAAGCCTTTCAAGCTGATTTGTATCTGATTCGTATATTGTATCATGAATACATCCAGTACGGATAGTTCTTTTTTTGTTATTTCACGTTCGATGAGATTACCCCGAAGTAAACTTTGTAGTTCCGTGGGAAACAATATATTATCTATGTATGCTGTTTTCAAGCGAAAATTTTCAAGAGTTGACTGACCTGTAATCAGGCCTTCGTCAAATTTTGTGTTGACTTTGAACGGGTCGAACACACCAATATTAAAAAAGGATGATTTATAACCGGTTACCACAAAAGTGTAAACGCCGTCAGGCAGATCAATAGGCATACTGTAGTTGTTTTGTATATGCGGACCACTATCTGACTTTTTACCGATATAAATGCCGTCTTTGTCAAAAATATATACATCTATCCGATTGACTGATTCTCCGAAAAGATCTTTATCCTCCGGATTCATCAGGTAAAAAAAACGCATATTTGAGACTTCCTCACAGGGTTGTGGATTCTCATAAATACAACCGGGCAAGAAAGAAAAAACTGACAATAGGATAAATAGCTTTCTGAATAATTGAATAGTCATATCATTGCGTCTTTTAATAAAGTAAAAAGGACAGGAGTCTGTCATACTACCTCCTGTCCTTTGGAAGGTATGATTGTGAATTATACTTCCGGTTTAACAGGAGTAATAATCCAATCT
>JBOFIZ010000245.1:0-5063 GCA_051650425.1 Bacteroidales bacterium | reverse complement strand
GCCAATAAGCCTGTCGTTACAGAGCTTTTGGGCTATAAAGCCAATGAAGAAAATCTGAAGGCAGAATTGGATAAGCTAACGAATGATCCTAACTACAAGAAAGCTATCTTATCGGGTTATGCCGAAATGCGGGAAAAGTTAGGTGAACCCGGAGCTCCTTATCATGCAGCTCAGATCATCGTCACGGATTTGATGAAACAGAAACACTAAATCAATAAAATAAAAAAAGCCGTTAAGAGCAGATCTTAACGGCTTTTTTATTTATTGTATGGATGATCAATCCGGATTCTGAGTAAGCACGCAACCAATACTGTTGTAAGCATTAATTTGCTCCTGAGGAATATACTGTACTACACGCGGATGTGTGGCAGGATATTCGTCTAACGATCCGTGAGGACCCGGATAATGGCGGGTCAAAGTACCTCCGTTACGATATACATCATAACTTCGGTCAGCTTCGAAAGCCATTTCGAGTTGGCGTTCTTCCTCAATCAAAAGAGGGGCATTCGAAGGATTAAGCGATGTATAGCCGAATCCAGGTAAGGAGCGCTCACGCACAATATTCAGATTGGTCAAAGCATTTCCGTAATCGCCTTTTTTAGCATAGCACTCAGCCAGGTTCAGATACATCTCAGCCAGGCGGGAGATAATAGGTGAATGCAAATGTGATTCGCCATCCTGTAAAGAACACTTCGTGATATAGAACATCGGATAAACGCGGTTCAGCAACATCAGATAATCTTTCTCGCCTACATACTCTTTCTTATCAATTTCGTAAACGACACTGTAAGTCTGATCTTCTGCGCTGACCAATGTCAGTTTTGACTTGAACTCCGTTTCTTTATCATTGATATTCTCTTTATAAACCGCATACAGACTTCCACCTTCTTCCAAAATCGAAGCTTGCACATATTTATAGCCACTAATACTACCGTTCTTTTCATACGTAGGAACAACGAAACGGAAAGCCGGAGTTTTCTTGCCTTTATCATCCAGCGTATATTGCGGAGAGATAAATGCCGAACGGGCATCTTTTCCTTTTCCGTTTTTATTCAGCAGAGTCAGGTATTTGTGACTGGCATACATTTCTCCCCAGCCCATACCATCAATTGTAGCATACATACCACCGATTCCATAATAATGGTCAAATCCGGAGAATTCTGACGATACACGTTTTACGGCAAAGATCGTCTCGGTTTGTGACGGATCATCCGGCGCGAGTGTATTATACTTCATGAAAGTTTCTCGCGGAAGCATTTTGTATTTACCACTCTCAATAACCTGATTGGCATAATAAATACTTGAATCCGCATAAACCGTATTTGGATTATCCCACGTCCCGCTCATGTACATATAGATCCTTGACAGCATAGCCTGAGCTGCATATTTGGTTGCATAGGCAGCAGTACGATCTTCATTCAATAATGATTCAGCCGTTCTCAAATCATTGATAGCCTGGCGATATGTTGTTTCGACAGTCGAACGATCCGGAAGCTGCATATTATTCAGATCCTCAGGTACACCGTTCACAATAGGTACACCTAAATTCGTCTGCGGAGACTGAGCATAAGGACGACCATAGGCACGGCATAAATAGAAATACATGGTTCCGCGCAGATAATAAGCCTCACCCAGCTTCTGGTTGATTTTCGGATCACTCTCAGCCGGAATTAATTTCATTAAATCACTGGTTTGAGAAATAATCTTATAACTGTTATTCCAGAATGTATTCAGGCGATAGTTATCAGGAATATGTTTATAGGAAATAAAAGAGTAAAAAGCATCCGTCGAAGTTCCGCGAATCATTATATTATCTCCTGCATATTCGCCCACGCGGTGCATAACATCCGACCAGTCTCTCAACTGACCGTAAGCACCATTCAGAAGAATATTCATAGCAGCTTCTTTATCTGCCATGATTGATTCTTCGGTATATTTATCATAAGGTAATCTTTCCAGGTCGCATGATGTGAATGCAGTAGCTAAGAAAGCTGTATATAGAAATAGTTTATTTTTCATTATTCAGAAGATCATAGAGTTAAACTTAAACCAAAAACAACTTTTCGGGTAGACGGATAAACAGCTGTCGCAACCCCCGTAATTTTCCCGTCATAAGGCGGAATCTCCGGATCAACGCCTGAGAAATTAGTGATTGTAAACAAGTTCTCTCCTGAGGCAAATACTCTCATATTTTTAATATACCATTTTGGTAAAGATAAATTGTATGAGATTGTTACGTTTCTTAGTTTCAAATAACTGCCATCCTCCAGAAAGCGAGACGATGCTTTCTGCGAATTCGAAGCATTGTTGTAGCTTGGTTTCGGGTGAGTTGCAATATCCCCTTCTTTTTCCCAACGAGACCAGCCATCCTGAAGCTTCATCTGGTTACGGTCTGTATAAGCTCCGTCTGAATCGAACTCAGCACGGGAATAATTGTATATTTTACCACCTACCGAGTAAGTAAAGTTCGCATTCAGGTCTATGTTTTTCCAACGGAAGAATGTAGAGAATCCACCAAAGAAATCAGGCGTATATGCGCCGCAGGCTACCGGATTTTTTGATGCCTTTCCATAATTATTCGTGGTGACACGATTCCCATTCTCATCAGTCATATACCAAAGCGGATCTCCATTCTGCGGATCAACGCCTGCCCATTCTGTCAGGTACCAGGTGTCAGAGTCCATACCAGGTTTCCAGATTTTACTTGCAGAACCTGCAATACCTGTTCCGTCGCCTGTTATAACTTCTGTTTTTCCACCGTAAAGCTCAGTGATCTTATTTCTGTTTAATCCGATATTGGCATCAACACTCCAGAAGAAATCGCCTTTATTGATAATGTCGGCAGATGCTGTAAATTCGAATCCTTTATTACGAAGACTTCCTACATTGCGCCAGATGCTTGACAAACCGATTGTCCCCGGCACTGTTACGCGATACAATAGATCTGTCGTGTTTTTATCGTAATAATCAGCTGTAAAATTGAAACGATTGAAGATTCGGAAATCAACACCCACACCAGCCGTATAAGTCTTTTCCCATGTCATGTCAGGATTACCCGGTTGAGAGATAATTGCTCCCGGCATTTCATTATATTTTCCCGAAAGAGAATATAGAGTATAATGTCCGTACCAGTCAGTCGGTCTGTTTCCTACCGATCCGTAGCTTGCTCTTAGTTTTAACTGATCAACCCAGTCTGCCTTGAAGAACTCCTCGCGGTTAATAACCCAGCCTCCACTTACAGAGAAAAAGTTTCCGTATTTGGCATTGTCACCGAAGTTTGAAGCACCGTCACGACGGAATGATAATTCTCCCAGATACTTATTGTCATACGCATAGTTACCACGGAAAAGCAGAGATTGTACAGCCCATTCATTAATTGAACTACCTACTTTTTCAGCAACCGCAGCAACATCCGCAACCTCAAATCCCGGAGCAAAACCGGTAGCAATACCACGATTTGCTTTGATGGAATATTCATTCCACTCATAAGCCAATAATCCATTTACAGAGTTCTTGCCAAAAGATTGGTTATATTGCACCAATTGGTTGGTGTAAAGACGCGTAGCAACAGAGCTATAATCATCGATCCGGCCGTTCACGGATTGTCCGGATGAAGATCTGGGATCGGTATAGCTCATGCTGGTATAATTCGTGTACTTATAGTTATTGATTGATTTAAATGTCAGCCAGTCTGTAAAACGAACATCAAAATCAAATCCACCCATGAAATCATACGTTTTATTATTTCCGTGATTCCACTGCAGGTCGTACATATAGTTGGATCCTGTTGTATTCACCCAGGTAGGATTCGGAGCATTACCGACTAATGAGCCGTCTTCGGCATACGGACTGTCCCATGGCAGATTCAGATACATAGCACTCACAGAATGTTCCTTATTATCCACCTGTTTAATCGATCCGCTTACCTGAGGTCTTACCGTTAACCAGTTATATGGAGTATAATCCGAACGAAAACGGAAACTGTAGCGATTAAAGTCATATCCCTTTACCGCACCGGTTTCATCGTAGAAACCAAGCGAAAAGAACATTTTCATATTTTCGGCGCCACCAGTGATTGACACATTGTAATCTTGTGCAAATCCTGTTTTGGTGGCATTGTCCCACCAGTCAAAATTTGAATTTCTCAAATCTTCATTCCATCTTGGGAAATTGATTGTAGACTGATTGCTGAAAGTTTTATAGTAATCATACAGCTCGGCACCGTTCATTACTTCGAAGTTACCGCTGTTTAAAGTAGTAACAGCAAGTTTTGCATCAACATTGACAGTTGGTTTCCCAACAGTTCCCTTCTTTGTTGTTACCAAAACGACACCGTTTGCTCCTTGCGAACCATAAATAGCTGTAGAGGATGCGTCTTTTAGAATAGAAATAGATTCGATATCCGATGGATTCAGTGTACCAGAGTTATTGCCCACAATAACCCCATCGACAACCCAGAGAGGGTCTGTACTACCATTGATTGTTGATTTACCGCGAATAACGATGGCTGCTGCATCACCCGGTCTCCCTGATCCCGAACTTACCTGCACGCCGGGAGCTTTACCGCTTAACATGTTTTCGACAGTAGGCGCAGTAACGTCTTTTAGTTTTCCGGCGCTTACCACTTGCATGGAACCGGTCAGCGACTCTTTCTTTTGAACGCCGTAACCGACCACAACGACTTCATCAAGAGCTTGTGAGTCTTCCCCAAGTTTTATTACCAGAGACCCACTCTTACTTACCGGAACTTCAGCTTTGTTATAGCCGACATAGGTTACTTCAAGCATACTGTTAGCCGGAACATCTAAAGTGAAGTTACCGTCATAATCAGTAATTGTACCCATTGTTTGTCCCTTCACCTTAACATTTGCTCCGATAATCGGCTCACCCGTTTTGGTGTCAACAACTTGCCCTGTTACTTTTAGTTGGTTCTGTGTCAATTGTGTGTTCTTCATCTCCACAAAATCTGTCGCCATCGCAGTCGGGGCAATTCCGACTGAAGAGATCATTAGTAATAATGAGGCTCTCCGACATCCCATTTTTCTGAGGTAATTAGTAATCAT
>JBOFIZ010000244.1:0-4143 GCA_051650425.1 Bacteroidales bacterium | reverse complement strand
GTCCCTTTTACCTGAATATTAACCCCGATTAATGGTTCGCCTGCTTCATCAATTACAGTACCTTTTACTTCTTGATTCTGCGTAACAGAGGCAATAATAGATAAATTCTCTGCTGTTGACATGTTAGCCGGATTTGCTAACAAAGAATGACCAGGATATGCGCTTAAGACCCCGGAGAGAAGTAAGAGCATGTTTCTAGATTCTTTTTTCATGCATGATTAGAGTTTAGTTTATGAAATAATTAGATTAATAAGAATATTTATTATATATCTTAGTCTTAAAAAAAATATTAATCCTGAAAGCTGTTTAGCCCGGATTAGATTTACAATATTACATGATATTTTATGTAATTAGGTTATTAAATGGTTTTTTCAAGAAATATCTCAGATGTTTCTTTTTTATATCATCAGCACGTTTCGATGGCAAATATATAAACTTAATTTAATACACAAATTTATTTGATAATTATTTTTTCACATTTAACACATGAAAAATAATTTATCAAGACATATTTTAATAGTAGCTACTTAACAGATCGACGATGTATCTAAATTTATACAAATCAAAACAGAAACAATCAGAGCTATCAAATGTGAATTTTAATCAACAAACCAGACACAAATACGATTATACACAATCTTGTATTTTTAATTTTTTAAACAATAATCCACCTATATAATAAAAAGAAAGTGCCAGACCCGAAAGCCTGACACTTTTACTCTATTTTCATATTTAAGCATCCTATCCGTCAACGAATCAAACGCAAAAAAATAAACTCAAATATCTATTTCACAAAAATCAAATTAACATCCGAATCATTAATCTTTACATCTTCGTTTAAAGAATAAGGCTCAGAGTTCTTTTCTATTTTTACATTGATCGCACGCTCCAGTAAAAAAGGTTTTTTATTCCAGTGAAAAGCCGGATAATCATTGTTGCGTACAATTTTATTTTTACGAAAGACAAGACCATTGATCGATTTGGCATATAACAATGGCTCATCAAACGTTTCGAATGTATTGTTTTCAATCAGGATACCGGTTTTACTACCTCCATGGAAATACTTCTTTTGATCTTTCAGATTTGGTATCTCCGGATAAATAGAAATAACGGCATTCGTAAACTGGAACATGTTTGTCAAAGCATTCTTGAAATAGTTGTCACGAATAATCACTTCACGGCAAGCTCCGGTTTCATACCATCCGTTACAATCGCCACAAAGCAGGATAGCCGTTCCGGAAGTATGATCAAAATAATTACGTTCTACAATCGTCTTTTTAGGAGTACTAAATAAAGTACCTCGCGCACGATTATTGCGTATCACATTATCTGCAAAATAAACCTCCGGTGTCCAGGTAAGATTCTCAATTCCTACAGGCTGATCTTTCGTTACCGTAAAACTCAGCGGTTTATCAAATTCAATACGAAAAACCTTTGCTCCATGAACAGTCGGCTTGTCAACCGGTGTTATTGATTTCACTTTGTTAGTGCCATCAAACAGCTCCATTGTTTTCGAAGAAACAAACTGCACCTCATCATTCGGACGCCCCCATTCGAATCCCCATGCCTGCGGATGCATATAAACAGCTTCTACTGTAGTCGGATTGATTTGATTTTTAATATTCAGATAAGTACCATGTACATTAATCGCATCATCCATCATTCCTTCATAAAGACCGTTTACACTTTTAATAAAGCCTTTACAAGCAGAAAAGTGTGTCGCATCAGCTTGAGTCGTAAAGTATCTTGGATCTGAGGCACCTCGTAAGCATACATTAAACTTATCCAAAGTCAGATTTTCAGACATCTGAGCCAAAAGCCCCATACCTTCCGCATAGTGCATATTTATATTCTCAAGTTTGACATTTTTGGAATGCGTTATGAATACACCCGGCGTTGGCCGACCGTATCCGCGCATCGCAACTACCGTACCGGGAATCAGCTTTTCATTCTTCCAGCTTTTCGAGAGAATCTTGCGGGGAGAAATCTCTTCTACATTCTTAGTTCCCAATCCAATATCACTTGTATTATAGACTAAACGCTTCGTTTTCTCTTCGAAAGCAATACCCCATGACGGAGTATGACTCCATCCTTCACCCGAAACGACCAGATTTTTATTCGCATCAATCTGATAGTTTACCCAAGGTGCGATTTCATAAACAACCTCGCCTGTCTCAGGATTATTTGATATAATCTGAACCTGTGCAATATGCGGATTCGGAAAATCGACATTAAAATTCCGCAGAACAACTGAAGTATCTCCAATTACCGATAATGGCAACATCCTTCCGTGAAATAAAAAATCTGCACCATTTCCGTCCAGCGTAACATTATTGAATTGCTCCAGAGCAATCCCCACAGATTTGGGATTATCCTGATCATGATTCGAGATATAATACTCTTTCTGAAAAGAACCCTCGGGATGGAAATTATAAGCGCCTTTTTCAAAGTATAATTCTACTTTATCTCCTTTTCTCACCTCCTGCTTAATATCATTCAACGCTTTAACCACAAGCGGAGATATATTTTCAGTCGTATTAGGCTTGATTCCAAAATCACGCATCTGAAATTTATGAGTCCTGGCAGACAGAACAGAGGCAAATAAGAGTACAGGTATAACGATATGTGTTCTCATTAAATTACTGTTATTTTCAAAAAAAAAGAGACTGTCCGACGCATCGTATACGCATGAACAGTCTCCTTTTCTTATATTTTATACTATTGGTGGAATTCTAATTTTTGAAGTTTGTTCCATGCACCACGTGTAAAATCAGGAATTTCAACAGGAGCTGAATTGTTATCCAAAGAAATTTCTGTCAGCGGAGCTAAACAACACCATTCTGCAAGGTCATAAACATCCATATCTAAAGGAAGACCATTTTGCAAACAGTAGATCAAACGGTAATCCATGATAAAGTCCATACCACCGTGACCACCTACACGTTTCGCTTTCTCTTCGATATCTTTTACGATCGGGTGTTTGTATTTTTCCATCAATGCTTTTTTCACATCAGCAGGTACAAAGCTGTGAGCGTTCAAATCTTCGTGATTTGCAGCTACATCAGAACCAATCTCTTTTGAATCCAAAGCATAACCTTCTGTAGGATATTTATTGGCAAAACCTTTCGTACCGCTCAATTGATACATACGATTATAAGGTCTTGGAGAAGTTACGTCATGCTGGATATGAATTGTTTTACCGTTTTCTGTACGGATCATAGTCATTGTATGATCACCGTTACGGAAGTTTTTAGGCGCAACACCTGTTTTCTCTTTAATATAAGCAGGGTTTTGCAATGGCTTAGTATCCATAGATACAAGGAAGTTCATTTTATCACCACGGTGAATATTCAAAGCCTGGCAAGCAGGACCCATACCGTGTGTCGCATAAACATCCCCACGGTGATTTTGGTTGTAATCCATACGCCAGTTATTCCAGTATGCACCCCAGAAAGGTTGTAATCCGTGAATATAAGCACCTTCGGCATGAATCAACTCACCGAACAAGCCTTGTTGAGCCATATTCAAAGAAGTTAATTCGAAGAAGTCATATACACAGTTTTCTAATTGCATACAATGCTTACGTGTTTTTTCTGAAGTATTGATCAAATCCCAGATTTCTTGCATAGTCATTGCTGCCGGCACCTCGATAGCAACGTGTTTGCCATCTTTCATTGCTTGAACACCAATTTTCGCATGGCTTTTCCAGTCTGTCGCTACATATACTAAATCTACATTCGGAAGTTTAGTTACTTCTTTCCAAATATCTGTATTTCCGTAAAATTCTTTGGCTTTTGGAAGACCGGCTTTTTCCAATCTTTCATTTACTCTTTTTACGTTCTCTTCAACAACGTCACAAAGTGCAACTACCTCTACACCATCGATCTGTGTCAAACGATGAACCGCACCCGGTCCACGCATTCCTAAACCGATAACCGCTACACGAACAGTTGGAATTGGATCGCAACGTAAGCCTACTACGTCTGTTTGTCCTTTTGGACGTTTTGGTGTGGGAGTTTTAATTACTTTCGCCATTGCTGCCGGAGTGACAATCAGCAACATAAGCAGTAGCATCAAAGAATTTTTCAGTTTTCTCATAATTTAGTTCGACTTAATTAGTTTATGTGTTCATATATCAATAAG
>JBOFIZ010000243.1:0-12043 GCA_051650425.1 Bacteroidales bacterium | reverse complement strand
ATGGCCACAGGATTTTAAGTCCTGCGTGTCTACCATTTCACCATCCGGGCAGACCTTAGAGCGAAAGACGGGACTCGAACCCGCGACCCTAACCTTGGCAAGGTTATGCTCTACCAACTGAGCTACTTTCGCGTTTTATAAATTTACAATCGATTGTGTTTCGATTACGTGTGCAAAGGTAATCCTTTTCCTTGAATCTGCAAATTTTATCAGAACTTTTTTTCTCAACAGAATACGCTTGTTACAGCTCTATCAAATTAACAAATTGATATATTGAAAGATAAAGACTCAAAAAAAAATCACACGAGTAATGTTCATTCTTCAGCTTTGGTTAGCTAAATATGATATAGAGATAATTGATCTGTATAAAACATAAAAGGGACTACCCGAAGGCAGTCCCTTTATCTAAAGAAGATAAGTGTGTTTTCACAAAAAGATTGATCCAAGATCAATAGAAAAGTGTTTAGATTTGTCGGTTATTAGTATCCCGGATTTTGCTTCATCTCCGGATTTACGTCTGTTTCGGATTGAGGGATCGGACAAAGAATATCAAATGCATTTGCTTTTCGAACAGCATCTGTGTTCCATGATGGAATTTCTTTGTTGTTACGTACCAAATCAAACATTCTGTGATTTTCGCAGAATAATTCGATACGGCGATCCGCTAAAATATCATCGATCGTAATGTTGCTCTTCGCTTCATATCCACTCTCGAATCTCGTTTCACGCAACTCATTGTAATATTTGTCTGCTTTCGCCTGATTGCCTGATTTCAAAGCAGCCTCAGCAGCTATATAATACACTTCAGCCAAACGAATTATTTTCGGATTATTTACATACATCCAGTTCGTCGCATCCGGACGTCCTTTGTATTTTTGAACATACCACCCTGAAGCTTTATCGTTTTTCTCCAATTTCACCATTGATTTACGAACATCTGTTCCTTCTTCAATAGCATCAAAGACAGAAAGGATTCGGCTGTTAACACCGACTTCACCATATCCTTCAATGGTTGTATAACCTCCTAAACCATTTCTTTGCGGATTATTTTTGATATTATCTGTCAGATAAATCTCAAACAATGACTCATCAGAATCAGTTGCACTCCACGAAGATTTATAATTTTCGGTTGTGTATAATTTAGCAGCACTGTTTTCAATAACATCTTCAGCAGCTTTCAAAGCTTCTGACCAGTTGCCATTATATAAATAAGCACGAGCTAATAAAGCTTCTGCTGCATAATAATTAATACCACCCGGTTGCTTCTCTTTTGAAAGCATTGTCAACGACTCGTTTAACCCATTAATGATAAATGCATAGGTTTCGCTGATTGTTGAACGCTTAAACTGATGGAATACATTAAATACCTGATCGTTAATAACAACACCTGATTGAGGAGCGTTAATATCAACACCTTCTACTGTTGGCAATTGAGCAAACAAACGAGCCATATCAAAATGGAATAAAGCACGTGCTGCGATCAACTGACCTTTAATATATTTATATTCAGCTTTAGCTTTTTCTGAAGCAGGTAATTTCTCACCTGCTTCTAAAGCCTGATTACAATAAGCAATAACGCGAGAGAACTCTTGATAAAAGTCTTTCGGTATTGAATGTTGTTTATTCAATTGAAAGTTAGTTACATCAGAAAACTGATTACTGTTCAATGTAACTTCTGTATCACCACCTTTTGCATCGGCATACAACCCAAAATCGGCTGCATGCAAACTTCTGACGCGTGAAACTCTTTGATAAACACCATTCAATGCAAGTTGCAAATCGGCATTTGTCTCGATTGCTTCGTCTGTCGGAAGCGATGTCGAAGGTCTTGTGTTCAGATCATCCGAGCAAGCAGTAAAAAGAAGCATTCCGCTCAATACTGCTGATATATATGTCTTTCTCATTGTGAACATTTTTAAAATAACTAATTCAATAATTATTAGAATGATACATTTACACCGAACGATACTGTTCTTGCCAAAGGTGTATCTCCTGTACGGTAACCATTTAAAGGCACTTCAAGCTCCATATTTTTTGTCGCAGCATACAAGAAACATAAGTTCGTTGCTGTTACATTAAATACGACGTTACCTAGTTTCGCTTTTGATGTAATAGCGCTTGGTAACTGATAAGCTAATCCTATTTCCTTCAAGCGGATAAAATCTGATGATTTCACATATCTTGTAGAGAATAAATCAGAACCTGTACCACCTGCGTTTGGTCTTGGATTATCAACAACATCACCCGGTTTTGTCCAGTAATTACCTGCTACATCTTTCGAGATATTTGTTGCTGCACGACGACCATCGTGATGCATGAAATATTCAGGATAGTTAAATAAATGACCACCAAACTGATAAGTCAATAATGCATTTAACGAGAATCCTTTGTATACGATCTGATTATTCAAACCACCGCTAATTGCAGGATATGCTTTTGCTACAATCGATCTTTCTGCTTTCGATGCGTCATTAACAACATTATCTGCAGAATATGGTTTTGTAGGATCTTTCAGGAATTCTGCTAAACCTGTTTCGGAGTTTACTCCTACGTAAGTCGGGAAATAGAATGAATAAAGATCTTTTCCTTCTTCGTAACGATAGAATTCACCATCACCTAAATTCATTGATTTACCACCTGGTAGCTTCTCTACTCTCGCTTTCAGATAAGAAATTGAAAAGTCTGCATTCCATTTCACTTTTGATTTCAACATATCCGATCCATGGAATTCGAAATCAACTCCTTGATTTGAGATCTCTCCTGCATTTTGCAATACGGTTGTAAAACCTGTAGAGCTTGAAACCGGAACTTCCATAATCAAATTGCTTGTGTATTTTCTAAAATACTCAAGAGAGAAATTGAAACGTTCAGCTAATGTAATATCCGTACCGATATTCAGGTTTTTACTTTGCTCCCATCCAAGATCTTTATTCGCTGGTTGAGATGGATAAATAGCTGAATTACTACCATAAATACCATCAAAGTTATATAATGGCAAGTGTCCGTAGAATGAATCCGGCAGACGACCATTTGTACCATAAGATGCTCTTAATTTACCATCTGTAATCAATGAGGCTCCTTTCATAAATGACTCTTGTGTGAATCTCCATGATCCGGATACAGAATAGAATACACCTGTACGTTTATCTGTTCCTAATTGAGATGAACGGTCTGCACGAATATTTGCTCCTACATAATATTTATTGTCATAGTTATAATTAACATTAGACAAGAATGATTGTAAGAATTTCTTATCTGTTTGTCCAAGCGCTCTTGATGGTGCACCTACTGACAAATCAGGAAGCTTATCAGTTGAATAATTAGATACCGCAGCCTGTGTATAATTTCTGTGGTAAGATTGAACCTCATAACCAGCTAAGGCATCAAAGTTATTTTTCTCTTTGAATGTCTTATTATACATGAAGATATTCGAAGATGTTAAAGCTAAAACTTTATAATCATCTGTCTGACCCATACCTTTCACTGAACCTCCACCATCAATTGTGTTAGGACCCCAATATTCATTGATAAATGCATTGGAGAAGTCTACACCGTTTGTTGTTTTGAAGCTGAAATCTTTCGTAAACTTAACTGTAAAGTTCAGATTACCTAAAGCTCTGAAATTTTCTGTACGTAAGAACTTATCTTTACCATTCAATTCATAATATGGGTTGATACCTCTACCCATAAGAACTGCATTATATTCTCCATTTTCGTCTTTCAACGTTTTTGATGGATTAGCTTGCTGTAACAAGCCTAGTGGTGTACCATATCCAATACCTTGCGACTGACCTGACTGGTCTCTGTAACCTTTTTGATCTGTTTTTGACAATTGCGTTTTCACGTCCATTGACAACCAGTCTGCTAATTCATTATTCAGGTTTACGACACCTGAATAACGTTTAAAGTCAGTTCCGCGAGCTAACCCCTGGATATCCTGGTAACCAAAACTTGTATAGTATTTACTTTTTGCGCTACCCCCGGAGATAGAAACCTGATAGTTCTGCTCTTGACCGTGTTTGTAAATATAATCTCTCCAATCTTCGCCATCAGCACGAGTTACACCTCTTTTGCTTAATTGAGCCAATGCGTAATCCTCCGGAGAGTTAAACCCAGAAACGCCACCTCTATCTGTAAAGTAATTCATCAAAGCTAGTTTCGAATAATCATAATATTCGCTTCCGCTCATAATTTCGTATGAATTCGTAGCCATTGATGACACACCGAAGTTAGCTTGAAGGTTTACATTAACCTTTCCTTCTTTACCTCTTTTTGTAGTAATAATAACTACCCCATTCGCCGCTCTTGATCCGTATAATGAAGCTGCTGCAGCATCTTTCAATACTGTCAGCGATTCGATATCATTCGGATTCAATGAACTTAGAATATTAGAAGAAGCACGGCTATTAAAGTTACCGTTCTCAACAGGTACACCATCAATTACATATAAAGGAGATGTAGATGATGAAATAGAACCAATACCACGTACCTGGATTTCACCTGCCGCTCCCGGATCACCTGTTGTTGAAGCAACACGTACACCTGATACTTTACCGGCTAAGGCCTTATCTACTGATTCAACACTTGGAACACTCAAGGCATCTGCCTTCACGTTTGATGCAGAACCCGTGAATGATGATTTTTTTGCAGTACCATAAGCTACTACGATAACCTCATCTAATGATTGGCTTGAAGAAGAAAGAACAACACGCATAGTGGGTTTTGCTGTTTCTTCTTTGCTTTGTAATCCGACGTAAGAAAAGACTAATGTTTTCGAAGCGTCTTGTGGGATATCTAATGTAAAGTTCCCATCAAAATCTGTTACTGTACCAATTGTTGTCCCTTTAATTACCACGGATGCTCCGATCACTGGTAAATTGTCCTCTGCAGAAATAACCACCCCCGATGCTTTGGTTTGTGCAGCAAGATAGCTTACTCCAATCATTAGGAAAGCTAGAAATAAAGTCAATCTTCTCATAAATCAACAATCTTGCATTTTTAAAATTTATTTTCTCACTTGTTTTCAGTCACAAAAGTAAGCGTTAATTTTTAACACACAAACAGCCATTTTACTCAAAAGCAAACAATTCAAATAGTATGCCATAAATTCAATAGAACATATACAAAGAACACTATATTCAGATTAAAAAATCAAATTGCAACCAAAAAGGGCTATTCTTTTTACATAATGACACCAGATGTATTTATACTATTTTTAAGCATTTAAATCTCATTCTATTTCTTTTTTCACATTATCTAATGAAACTGATTAAAGGAGTATTCTATATTTAAATCTCCTTCTTGTAATGAAATAGCAATAATATTTTTTAAGCCATTTATAAAAGATCCCTTACAACTCATAATAATTCAATAGAATAACAATACACACATAAAGCACTAATTATAAAACAAATAATCAAAATAGCGCAACAAAACAACAACCCATTAATTAATAGCCTATGCAAAGCTGCTCAAACATCTGTGTAAACTCTAAACAGTAATCATTTAAAGGCAGTCAGAAAATTTTAGATTAATATAAAGATTCAACTTTCTATTTATTTTCTTAATTCATATTAATTACTACAGCAACTAAAGTATACATTAAAGCCATAAAACTTATCTCAGAAAAAAAAATACTGATCGGATAAAAAAAACGGTCACCTTAAACAAAATGAAATTTTATGCATCCGGAAAAGATACATACATACATCCAATTTAGAATATTTTAATATAACCAACTAACATAATAAACTTAAACAGCTCAATAAATAATACTATATCATTAAAACAAATCATTTAATTACTAATTGAAAGACACAAAAACAAAGAGGGCAACGAATATATATAACACTCGATGCCCTCTTTATACTATAACTATACACAAACTAGATGCGATATCCCCGCAATGCCCGTGCAGTAAACTCTATATTATCTTGCAGCCTCTTTTTAGCTTTTCGGTCAGACTCAGAAAGAAACTGAACCTCCGATAAACGCTTTCCATTAAAAAGCATCCGCAATAGAGACTCAGAACAAGTATAAGAAAATGCAATAAGATCTATTCCTTTCTCTGCCGTCAACTCTTTATCAAATAAAGGATTCTTCGGATCTTTAATATAAGATGCAACGCCAGGAGCAATAGTCAACCCTTCTTCAACTGTAGATATAACCAGAATATTCCTATATAAATCCTCATCAATCTTCGACAAATAAGGCTCATAGACTTTAAAATCCGAAACAAAATCAGCGAATGTACGGTAATATAAAACCCCTCTTCTTCCGGCTACGCTTTTAAACAAGTCATTCGACTCTTTTGCATCTTGCCTATGTTTTTGAGTCAGATTGTTTTGACTAAGAAAATCTTCTTCCGTTACTGTAATCAGTGAATGAAGTATATGCCATGAACTATTAAAATAAATCAAAGCAGATTTGAAGCAATCTCCTTTTTGCAATTTCAATGAAGACGGAAATGTCTCTTTAGCCAATTTCAGTTTTTCATCCCCTTCTGAGGAATTAACTACATATGATTTTGTCGTTTCTGATGTAATTTGATAGTATCGAGATGATAAAAACTGAATATCATTAAGCTTCTTCACTTTACGCTTATCTACAACTTCGGCCATTGCTACAATCCATTCGCATGTAGTCAATCCCAAAGGTCCGATTGGCTTAGACAACATTTGCTCTTTATGAAAACCTAAAACCAAATGCTGGATTTCTCTGTCTGAAACTTTTCCTGAATAGGTTTTCACGAAAGTCTCCAGTTCATTTTCATATTTATAACGGCTGGATGAAAATAAGTAAGATTGTTCGTATAACCAAAACACAAGGTCATTATACGTACCCGAATCTTTATCTATACAATCTGCCCACACCCATTGATGTAACTCATCTGATTCGGGAATGGTTTCATAAGCATCCAACAATACAGGATAAAACTTATTGGCTATATAAGCAATCGCCTGATCACAAGGATCAAATACAAAGTCCTTATTTACAGAATTCTGAATCGTGAACCAAACAATGAACTGAATATCTTGTAAATTCACCTCATCCTCAATATAATCATCATCTACATCAAAATAAGGTATCTGTTTATCGTAAGTTGCCGAATATTTGTTCTGAAAAGCCTTCCATAAACCGATATGAGAAACAATATCTTCAAGGTAAGCAGCTACATTAATCGCACATGTTCGTAATAATGCTTTTGATATCTTAGTGTGCTCCTGCATATCACGAAGGGATTCATAAAGCTCATTGCATAAAGCAACATAGGCAGCATCAGTAGATAAAACTTTATTTTGCGGATGGATTAAGTTCCAGTCTTTATTAAAGATACGATCTTGGAATTTCATTTCGAATATAGTATGTAAATAATTATAATATCAAATTAAAGGAGTCTCAATTCTGCTAAGTAAAGATAATGATCATCTTCATAGACTTTCTCACAAGCAAAACCAAAGCGAGTTGCATATTCCGCGAATGTATCATAATCAATGAATAGCCAGTTAAACTTTTCACCTCTCATTTTACCATAATCCATCCGATATTCTACTTCTCCATAATATTTTCCGTTCAAATCAATAACGGCACTTCCATCCTCCTCTTCATACATATATAATATATTAGAAGAGTCTACTATCACACGGCCGCCTTCATTTAATAATGTTTTAACTCGTTGAAAAAACAAATGAAGCGAATCAATTTTCTGAACGATACCGATACCATTCATTAGCATTAGAATCGTGTCATATTTTTCAGATGCCGCATACGTAAAAAAGTCGCCTTCGATTACATTCTCAATACCTCTGCGCTTCATGACATCAACGGCTCCTTCGGAAATATCAAGAGCATCGACAGCCAAACCTTTATCCTGAAGATATAAAGCATGACTACCCGCACCGGCTCCTACATCCAATACTCTTCCTTTACACAGATCCAAAGCTTTCTTCTCTAGTTCAGGCATTTCTTTATATGTACGGAAGAAAACACCGATTTCCCATTTCTCAGTTTCGGCGATATCACACCAAACTGTGAATTTAGCATTTCGTTGTCCATCAAACCAGGCTTGTAATCCTTTACCATATGCATCTTTACATACGATACTTTTCTTATTGCTCATATCTTTCAATTTTTATCAAAGCGCAAAGTTACCGAAAATCTATAAGAGATATTGTGCAGAATTATTAAAAATCCGAATAGTATTTTGTAGATTAGCGCTCTAACTATAATCATAATATTAAATATAAATCTAACTAAACACAAATATGGAAAGAGAGAATGCAAGAAATCTGATAAACTTTATAGGACAAAGTCCATCTACCTATCACGTCATTTCGACCCTTAAAGAAGAGCTTTTGGCTTATGGGTTCCAACATCTGAGAATGGGAGATAACTGGAATCTGAAAAAAGACGGAAAATATTTTGTAACAAAAAACAATTCCTCTCTTTTTGCTTTTATTCCCGGAACAGGTAAAATCGAAGAGGAAGGATTCAAACTGATTTGTGCTCATTCTGATTCGCCTTCTTTTAAGATCAAGCCTAATGCCGAAATGACTGTTGCAGGCAGATACTTGAAATTAAACACCGAAGTTTATGGTGGGCCTATCCTCTATACTTGGTTCGACCGTCCACTTTCTCTTGCAGGAAGGGTAATTCTTAGAGGAGAAAATCCATTGAAGCCAATTACGGAGCTCGTTAATTTTGATCGTCCGATATTAATTATCCCACATCTGGCTATACACTTAAACAGAGCAGTTAATGATGGAGTAGCAATCAGCAAACAAAAAGATATGCTTCCTGTTATCGCTTTGATTAACGATCACTTTGAAAAAAATAATTTCCTCATTAAGCTATTATCCAAAGAGCTTAATGTAAAAGAAGAAGACATTCTTGATTTTGATCTTACTTTATATGAATATGCTGCCGGTCAGCTATGCGGATTAAATGAAGAGTTTATTTCTGCTGGTAAACTAGACGATTTAGCTATGGTTCATGCTGGATTAAAGGCTCTTCTGAATTCAGAAAATTGCAAACAAACCAAAGTACTTGCTATTTTCGATAACGAAGAGGTCGGAAGCGGAACCAAACAAGGAGCTGCTTCTCCGATTCTTAAAAACATTCTGGAACGAATGGTTTATGCATTTGATGGTTCCATGACTGACTTTTATCGCGCAATAGATCATTCATTCATGATTTCGGCAGATATGGCACACGCTTTACATCCAAACTATCCGGAAAAACATGATCCGACTAATCAACCTCTAATGAACGGTGGACCAGTTATTAAAATTCATGCAAATCAGAAATACACGTCGGACGGTGAATCTACCGCTGTATTCGAGAGTATTTGCAAACTAGCCAATGTTCCTTGTCAGAAATTTGTTAATCATTCTGATATGGTCGGGGGATCAACATTAGGCAATATCTTATTGTCTCAAATGGAAATGAAAGGTGTAGATGTCGGTAATCCAATGTGGGCTATGCACTCTGTAAGAGAAACTGCAGGTGTTAAAGATCATACTTATATCATTGCTGCATTTACAAAATTCTTTTCACTGTAATGTAAACAGATAAATAAAAAAGACGAATGAAATTTTCATTCGTCTTTTTTATTTATCTGTTTATTCTGATTTCTTCACCCGCTTCATTAATGTATCCGTCAGATCCTCTATCCGCGACAGAGCAACTGTACCCGACGGATTAATTAAGTCTCGAATTTCTCCTGTTTTACCATTTTGCTGAATCGGATAAATCAAGATAAAATTCATATTTTGAAAATAAGAATCAATATACGAAGGTATATGATCCATATTCTCATCATACGAAGGATTATTTCTCTTACTCAAGACAAAAATAAGTCCATCGTCTATCCTTATTTCTTTTGAAATAATCAGAATATCCCGATACGAATGCATTGGCATAAAACTTATGTCCACAGGCATGTCTTCATTCATTTTATGAATTACTTTATAAGTCTCGGGGTGAGCATAAATCACAAGTTTTACGCCGGATCTTTTTGCCATACGCCAGACACGGTTCATCCAGAAAGTGAAGCCCAGCTCCTGTTCTGCTTTAGGAGGCACAATCAATATTTGTCGCTTGACAGTTGCCAGAGGTTGTTTTGCCCGATAAACAAAAGTATTGACATTACTTTCTTTGATTACTTTTGTAATGATATTTCCTAAAGTAGCATGCATCAGATATTGTTTAGTATCAACACCCAAAATCAAATCTGTAATTTCATATTCTCGCATAAGGCTTAAGATCCCATTTGAAAAGCTGGTATCATAACGCAAAATAGTATTTACCTGTTTTTCCGATGCTGATGCCATTTGTGTTGCTCTCTCAAATATTTTCTTTGCATTCCGTAGCTGATGAGAATCATTTTCCTGATTATCGATTATATTGGTCACTGAGATATTACCTAACCCATCTTTTGCACAAATCGAATTACCAAACAAAAACAACTCATCTGCATGAAGCGGATTACTCAAAGGGATCAGGATATTTTGTCCTTCTTTCTCTTTTTTATTCTCATTTAGCCCCTCTTGCATTGATAACTTATGAGCTCCGCGTTGTGCTGATATAGATGCAATAGTACAGGTTATGAAAATCATCACAATCGTTCCATTCAACACACTTTCATCCAGTAAACGAATAGGTGTTCCATCCGGAGCTGTACCTAAAATAACATTATACCCCACTAATACAGCTGCTAAAGTTGCGGCTGCCTGCGCATTACTCAATCCAAAAATCAGTGAACGTTCATTCTTTGTATAACCAAATGTTTTTTGGGCTGCGTAAGCCGCCAGATATTTAGATACGGTTGCAACAACAGTCATAACCAAAGCCACAAATAACGTTTTCGTATCTGATATAAATACCCGATAGTCAATCAGCATACCTACTCCAATTAAAAAGAATGGAATAAAAATAGCATTACCAATAAACTCAACACGATTCATCAATGGAGAAGAGTGAGGTATTAGTCGATTAAGAGCCAAACCGGCGAGGAAAGCTCCGATAATAGCTTCAATCCCTGCAAGCTCTGCAAAAACGGCTCCCAGGAAAACCATGAATAAGACGAATATATATTGTGAAACGCTATCCGAAAAAGTTTTAAAGAAAAAGCGAGCTATTATTGGAAACACAAATAATACAACAACTCCAAAAATTAAAATCGACACTGAAAGCTTAATCCAGAAATATGTATCTACAACGCCCTGTGTCATCCCTACAATCACAGCAAGAACAAGCAGCGCCAGTGTATCTGTAATCATTGTTCCTCCGACAGTAACTGTCACCGCCCGATTTCTTATCACACCTAATTTATTAACAATCGGATAAGCTATCAAGGTATGGGAAGCAAACATACTTGCCAGTAGTATTGAAGTCATCCAACTATAATTGAGAATATACAGTCCGGATAATGTACCTAAAGCCATCGGTATTAAAAAAGTGAACAAGCCAAATACCAAACTCTTCGAACTGTTCTTCTTGAATTCAGTCAAATCTATTTCCAACCCTGCCAGGAACATAATATATAATAATCCTGCAGTTCCTGACAATATTATACTGCTATCTCTTAAAATTAAATTCAAACCATTAGGTCCGACAATGGCTCCTGCAATGATCAATCCTAATATATGAGGTATCCTTAATTTATTAAGAAGCAACGGAGCGAATAGAATTATACTTAATATAATTAAGAATTTCAATACCGGATTCGCTATCGGTAATGTAAAATCAGTTATTGCTAGCAAAATCATAGTTTAAAGTATTTTAGGTTTGTTGCAATATAGATATTTTCTTCTAAACTTATTCTATTTCATAAGTAAAGCATCATATTTTATACGATATTAATAGAAAAATAAAAAAGGGAATATCAATTTAAGATATTCCCTTTCCTTCTATTTAAAGAATGCCAATACTTTTTCCGGAGGTCGACAAACAATTGCTTTCCCATTTTCAATAACGATCGGACGTTCTATTACTTTTGGATTTCCAGCCAATAGCTTATAAACATCTTCTTCTTCCATATCTC
>JBOFIZ010000242.1:0-3543 GCA_051650425.1 Bacteroidales bacterium | reverse complement strand
GTGGCAGCATTGTCCAGTCCCAGCATATTGGCAGATAAGTTCATAAATATGGAACCTCCTACGGGATGATTTTTCGGAAGATCAGGAAACAGTTTGCAAAATACCGGACTGAGCAGTTTCGAGAAAAAATTGATTACGCCGGCATTCTCTCCGATTTTCATCAATCCCAGCCACAAAGATAAAACACCCGTCAACCCGAGAGAGATTTCAAATGCCAGTTTTGCGGAACTAAATGAAGATTCAATGATGGATGAGTAAACCGTTACGTCGCCAAAGAATATCAACTTTATTGCTGCTACAATAAAGGCAATCAGAAAAAATGCTATCCAGATATAATTCAATGCCATAAAACTTAATTTTTAACAAAGATAATAATTGCTTTCTGTTACGGATATTTACCGGCTTGTTTCTGTGACCGAGATTTTTTATTTGATTATGTCAGAAAGAGTGAGTGTTTATAATTTATGATACAGTCAATTTAATATTAGATTGTCTTGATTTTATTATTTCGAGACTCTAATTAATTTGTGCGGTGTACATCGCACAAAATTGCGAAGTAGGTCGCACAAAAGTGCGCTGTACACCGCAATTAAGTGCGACCTACAGTTAACAAATTAATACAACTGCGTTGTAAATTAAACTGACTTACAAATAACTTATTTACAGTCATTTATAAATTAAGGACAGGCTATAAATTTACGTACAGGCTATAAATTTACGTACAGGCTTTAATAAAAAAAAGAGGCCGGTTCTTAATTGAATCAGCCTCTTTTCTGAGCTATTTTTAGTATTTATTTATACCTTAATCGTACGGATACACAGATCGATTTCTTCCGGATCGCCTGAATATTTTCCTTTACTATCCGAAAGTTTCACAACCGGCACAGGCGTGTCGTACCCTTCAGGTAAAACCTGCATTAACTTGATTACCATATTAAGTGGTTTAACCCCGACATCATTTGTCAGGTTGGTACCGATACCGTAAACATCGCGGATTTTACCTTTAGTAAATTCTTTGATACGGCTTACTCGTGCCACATCAAGCGAATCGCTGTAAACGATTGTTTTCGTTCTCGAATCAATACCCAATTCGGCATAACGATTCAGCGCTTTTTGTGTAAACTCAATCGGATCTCCGCTGTCCCATCTCAAACCGTCAAACAATTTGGCATATTTGCGATCGAAGAAACGGAAGAAATTGTCTGTCGTAAAAGTGTCGCACAGCGCAATTCCCAAAGCTCCGTTATATACGCGAGTCCAGTTTTCGAGTCCCATACGGTTAGCCATACGATAGCCATAATGTGCACCGTGATACATAAACCATTCATGGGGATGTGTCCCTATCAACAATGTATTGTGTTTCATACCGAGATACACATTGCTTGTTCCCAGGAAGCATTTACCGGAATGTTCTTTTAAAATTCCGATCACTTTATCGTGTACATCAAAAGAGAAACGGCGTCTTGTACCAAATTCAGAATAATACGCATCAATAGCTTTCAGTGATTCGGCTTTTTCTACAGCAACATCTTCCCATCCTTCCTGTGGTTTCTGACCAGTCATTATAAAATACAGTTCAGAAATAATTGCCATTAAAGGAACTTCCCATAGAACCGTTCTATACCACAAACCCTCTATGCTGATATCCAGATCGCCTCCGTCTTGCGTAATTGTTACTTCGTCCGGGTTGAATCGATATCCTTTGAGCAGATCGATATAAAGAGGTGTGAAGAAGTAACATCTTTTTCGGATATACTCTTCTTCTTCTTTTGTAAGATAAAGAGCTGCCATCGCGGCAACTTCTTTCTTCATCGCTTCGGCAAAACCTTCGGGAAACTTAATCCCTCCGCGATTGGTGAATTTATACTGTACACGTGCAGTCGGGAATAACTGCTGAATGGCATTCATTGTTGTGTATTTGTATAAATCGTTGTCTGTAAATGCACGAATAATCATAAGCATTAATTAAATAGCTGAGGACTTAATCTTTTTAGCCCCCATTGTTACAGCTTGGTCATAAATTGTTTGAGCAAAGTTTTCGAAACCGGCAACATCGCTCATGCAATCTTCCAATATAATAAGTTTAGGTACAATCTCTTTGTAATCAAGCAACTGTTTGACTGTTGTAGCTACGCAGTGACTTTTAGCCTCGCCTGCCAGAAAGATTTCATCAAAATCTTTCAAACGGTCTATCAGTTCTTTGTTGAGAGCTGTTTCACTTGCTCCTGTTACAATAACATTTGCTTTGAATGCACCGAAATGTTCTGTATATGGGTTTGTTCCTTTACGGATAATATCGTAGAAACGTCCTTCTCTAGCCCACTCTTCGACAGCCTCCATTACGGGTTGTACAATGGCTTCGCCATACGAACCGCTGATACAGTGTTCGGGCCAGATGACATGAGTAAATTCGTTTTGTGTTTCCAGCTCTCGGATATAGAAATCAGCCCAATCCTGATGTTCCGGATTTTTAGTCTTCCACTTATTACTCTTAATGTCAGCAGGCTGTATAGGTGTGAATACCGGAGGATAATTTCCTTCTGCATCTATCCAAAAAGAAGGATGTGCAATATCTGCCACCTGATGACTGTCCTGAGTCAGATAAATGGCATCAATATCATTCGATTTTCTGCGAATGAATTCTGCTAATCTTTCAGCATCACTCATTGCTTCGGGTACACTTAACTTACCGTCGGGCAAACAAAAATCATTTTGCATGTCTACGATGAAAAGTAGCTTTTTGCTTTTTGGAGATGACGAATTTTTCATAATCCGGAAATATATAAAGGATGATATGACTGTAAAAAAGAACAACAATAGAGTTATATCCGATATAACTCTATTGTTGCAAAGTTAGGAACATTATTAGGTTTACGTATCTTGATACGATATAAATTTCCTTTTTGATTTTTACTTTTTAACCTTAAATTGTTTATTCTTCCCAAGTTAGGTAAGAAGAAACAAGCCAATGGTTCATTTTATCTCCATCAATAGCCTGTGCTTCAGGAATACTGATTGTCAATGTGTGTTTGCCTGGTTTGATGTCATTAAGTTCGATAACCTGTGGCGCAACATCTGATCCCGGGCACCAGTTTGAGCGAGATAAATCTGACGAAGCGATTGTTTCTTCGATATTTTTCTCGGCATATCCGCCTTTTTTGCTGTCGATGTAAGCGGCAGTTCTGCCTCTTAACCAAACGCCTGAAGTCGGATTGTATCTGCGGAAAGTCGCACAATCAGTGCGCCATGGAATAAATTGATAAACTGTATCACCGTCAATGCTGAGGATATTCTCTTTTTTTACGAATTCATCTCCGCCAGAGTGTCCTCCGTGGCCTGTTACGATATATTTAAGCTCTACATTTTTTGCGTTTGCAGGAATTTCGAAATCAACTTTTACGTCTTGATCTGCAAAAATGCCCGGATAGCTCTGTCCTACGTAGTAAACTGTGTTGATAAGCGGTTCTACTTTTTTAGGACTCATTGGATATGTTGGGGCCTTGTTTTCATCGAAATTGAATTTCAGAGAGGCCTTATAACCAT